>JAIRYX010000173.1 GCA_031267635.1 Planctomycetaceae bacterium | reverse complement strand
TGACTTGCTGAATCTCGCCGCGACTGACAACCAAACGAATTTCCGCAGGAACAGTTTCATCGAATAATTTTCGCGGGAAATCAAGCGGATACTCTTTACCTTGTTCAAATTCAATGTCTTTTGGTAATGTGATTTCCAATGTCTTGAGTTTTTGTTTTTCTTCGTTGTTGACTTTTTCCAATGGATCGCCTTTCAAATACTGGTCTATCCGCCACGCAATCTCACGCGGATCAGGAGAATCAGATAAATCTGTATCACGCAATGCGGATAAAGATTGTTGATTGTCTCTATTTATTAACAGGTTCCATGAAAAGGGCGAGAACACTGAAATTATCGTATTTCCTCGTAAAAAATTAATTTCACATATTTTATGACCTTCAAAACCGCCATATCGTTTATCAAAAGAAAAATTTCCTATCAAATCATCTCTATATTTTACTTTTAGAAAAAAACGGGAAACTCCAGGTTGTCTATCAAAGCCACGCCGAATATTAAGAAGACTTCTATTCTGACTGTAAGAGGTAAGACGATATGTATCGCTGCTAATAAATCCAAGCATTGATCCTTGTGCTTGCATTCTGGAAGATACTACAAAAGTCTCAATATTAAATGACGTTCCTTTATTAGAAACAAGATAGCAAAAAAATGGTGAATCTTGCGATCCTATTTCATCAATATCCCCCAAAGAGGCAAAAGCCTTCCAACATGGCAATCGTCGAGAATTTTCTAATATCCGGCAAACATAAGGACATTCTGTTTCATCAGAATACTCTCCCCAATTATTGATAAAATCTTGAAATGTTTTTGGTTCTTCAGCGTATAGTGTATCCGTCAGTATTATCGTCAATAAACATACACTTCCAATAATAAAGTAAGTTGTGACGTGTTTGAACATGTAAGTTTCTCCCTTATCGAATTGCTAATATCGGACGAGTGTTGGCGACTAAATTTACAGAAGCAGAAGTTAATTTGGAATTATAGGTACTCCATAACATCTCAACAGGTAATACTGGTGCAGATTCATCCAACATTAAGCAAGCATCGTAAATATAAGTGTTACCTCCAGAACTACGTACCGCAACTGCATGATACCCCCAATCCATTGTTACCCAATTTGTAGTAACAGTTTGCGTACCTCCCACCGGAAGAATTTTTTGAGTTGTGAAACCTGTTGATGAGGTAATATTCATAACAGTTAGATCATCACCTAATAAGTTTGAAAATATTACGACACCGAATGCCATATCCAAGCAATTTGTTCCTGCAAGTCCACCGCCTAAATCTTTAGCAACGGCATGGAAATTTGAAAAATTAAAGTAGGGGAAAGATGAAGATGGTGTAGGTGCTGGAGGAACTATCGTATAATTTTTCCAAAACTCAGTATCCGTCCAATCTTGATATGAAAATCGTTGATTAAGATTCTGAGTGATTTTCGCACTGGTGGAAAGGTAATCATTCATTCCACCACACCATGCTGCATTTGTTAATGTTGCCAGAACAGATACCCAAGGTTGCATCCGATTATCTGTTGTTGTAGTATATCCATTCAAATAAGCATTAGGAATCGTATCAGTCGTATCGCTTGGATCCCACGGATCTTTTGGCACATCCAGCACAGTATAAAATGTAATCGAATTGGTTGTAAGAGCCGTGCCGGTACCAGTGGTTTTGTCGGTGATTTTAGTGACATTCCAGACAAATGAACTTTGTTCCTTATTCACAGCGGAAGTTCCTTTTCAATCAAACAAGAGTTTCCACTTTAAGTTATTGATACTTTAGTGTTTACGTCAATTTTTTGTTTTTGATTTATTGGCTACATTTTTTAGTTTTGTTTTGGTGTTTGATTTTTGCAGGGAGGATTTCTGGGATTGGGATGTTGGCAAGCGTTAGGAGTTGTTCGATTTCTTTGCGAGGATTGGGAACATAAAGAGCCGGAATGTTGCCGTCGAGTTGAACTTCAACAGTGCATAGCGTTTCCAATAATTCAATTCCTTCCTCAACCGTTATGTCCAATGTTCCCCAACAGCCCCGCAACTTTTGTATTAACAAATACGATAACATCACGACCAACACATATCCGCGCGTTCGATCTTGTTTTCGCACATAGATAGGTCGTAATTCCAATTGACCGGTCTTGCAAGTCCGAAACGTTTCGTCGAGCATTGCCAAGTCCTTGTATCGTGCATGAACGGACTCTTTGTCAAGTTCGTCAACACTTAAACTTGTTGTTAAACAATAGCAACCATCAAGTTTTGAAATCTCCTGTAACTTTTCTTAATCCGTAACAAGACGAATCGTCCGCAACTTCTCATCAATCTCCAATTGATTCCAACTTTGAAGATTCATGCACTGTAATTTGTGATTACAATAGTTCAACGCCGCCGATAATTTTGCACGCGAATGTTCTTCCAAATAAAGATTACGTTCCGAAATGATTTTGTTCAGCTTCAACATTTTCGATTGACGGTTCTTGTTGATTTCATCGGCGCGTATCGGGTTGCGTTTCACAATATATCGTTTGCCGTTATCGAGAAGAACCTCGCTCAATGCTTCATCAAACAACGATAATTGAAACACATTTTGTTCCATCAGTTTTTCAATTTATTTTTTGGTTAATGCTGTAATAAAATCAAAATCAACCTCCACTAATTCTTTTTGTTACGGACTTTTAATTATGCCGCGATCACCGACAAAAACGACATTTTTCGCGTGAAACTGTTCGGAAGGTTTCTTGATTTGGTTGTGCATCGTTTTTGTATCATTCGTGTTGCCTTCAAAAACTTCAACCGCAACAGGCGTTCCGTCTTGCGAACAGAACAAGCCGACAACGATTTGCATTTTGCCTTTTTTCTTATCGCGGTTGTAACCGAAAGCCGCGAGTTCATTGTGAACTCCCTCAAAATTCGACGAGGTGACGTCGTACAAAAATAACGAACACGGCGATTGATCGTAACGTTGATTGTATAATTTTGTTTCGATCTCGGTTTGATGTTGGGCGAGCCAGTCGAGGTTTTTGTACAACGAATCTTCGTCGAATGTTCCTACTTCGAGAAAATCAATTTCATGGTTTCGAGCGAGACGTGTTGCGGAAAGTCGAGAACCTTGATCAATTGTCCGCGCAAGAACTTGCCAAACCGCGAGCCGACCGTTACGAGAATCACCGAGTGCGTCAACAAGACCGATCTGCTTCGCTAAAAAATACAATAACCAAACGGCGCCGATGGATTTCCCCTGAACAATTTCCGGCGGCTTATTGTGCAGTAAATCAGAAGACTATTTCGCGGCGACAGGATTGGCCATGTTCTCTGCAAATTGCGACAATAATTTTTTATTTTTCAGGAGAGCGGCAAACGCTTCGCAATTTTGTTCGCCCCAACCGGTGATATTGAGAATGGTCGTTTTAATAATTTTTTGACCTTCACGGCGGGATTGACGCAAAAAATAGTATGGGTGAACGATACCTGTTTATCGATACGGGTGGACTTTTTAACGTACATCGGATTTTCTGTTATGGAAAAATAGGTTCATCTTGTTCGAGTAAGAAATTTCAGATGGGAACACCCCAATCCGAAACAAATCAAACCATCGCAACAAGATAACATAACTCACTGGGTACTTAAAACAATAGAAAAACAGAAAATTTCTGAAAATATAGAATAAAATAAAAATAATTTATATTTACTGGGTACACTTTTTATAAAAACCTTTATTTCAAGTACAAAACGAAAAATCGATCTGCATAAAAGGGAACTTCCGTTATAGATTTCCGTCAAAAAATCGACCAAATTTTTAAGGAACTTCGGGCAGTACTTTCAAGGTGTAATTTTGCATAAAATATCCACCTATTTTAACACAATAATTCATAAATATCCTAAAATATCCATTTTATTCAATCGTATAACCGATCATACCTTAAACAGTCGCAATTTAATTTAAAAATAGAATATTGAGTCTGTTGTAAAGAAATATTAAAATTATAAAAATATCATAACTACCTTTTATTAAACAACTTAAGTACACTTTGAGAGCACTGGGCACTTCGGGGTAAACAAATCAATCACGATGGAATGCGTAACGTTTT
>JAIRYX010000162.1 GCA_031267635.1 Planctomycetaceae bacterium | reverse complement strand
GTCCGAATCAGTTGCGACGATGTTCTCTCTATCCTTCGCACAATCATCTTCCGTCTGCGTCGTATTTTTCCGGCGGCTCGCATGCTAGTGCGAGGATCAACGCTCGCTATTCCACATTCCCCTTGGAAGACTCCGAGTTTTTGTGTATAATAGCAACTAATTAAAGTTAACTGATAGGTAGAATCAATGACGTTTGCCTTTCAAATTCTCAAAAACTTAAAATAATGAAGAGGTTTCAGCGATGAAAAAGCTAAACAAAGCGTTTAATTTTCTTGAATTGTGTCAAAATGTATCGGGGGGGGGGGGTGCGTAAAATGGTTAGTGAGCCATATTTTACGTGCGATTTCGATCTTTGTTGCCCGTATTATTGCGTGTGTTTCTGCCCGATTTGGAAAAAAATCTTTTGCTCGTCGAGCGTTTACGCTGGTCGAATTACTCGTGGTGATTGCGATCATTGGAATTTTGATCGCGCTTCTGTTGCCCGCAGTTCAAGCCGCGCGAGAAGCGGCAAGGCGTTCACAATGCCAAAACAACATCAAACAAATCGGGCTGGCAATCCACAACTTTCACGATGCTCGCCAAGCCGTACCGCCCGGCTGTTTGTATCGTGATCGCCCCTCGTTTTTCGTTCTCGTTTTGCCTTACTTGGAGGCAAACTCGCTTTACGAAAAAATGACGGTCGAAGGCAATCTGTTTAATGCCAATCCAGAAACATGGTTTCTGGGGTTGTCCTCCGCAGAGCAGAATGAATGCGGTATCGCCGCCTATCGTTGTCCTTCCTCCAACGGCGGACAAAAAATCGTTGTCGGAACAAAAAGCGGTAGCCAACAGCTCAGCGGGCCGCTGAGTGATTATATTATTCCCAGTTGCACAATCGACGACATAGCTAGTGACTATTGGACAACGCTCTGGCGTTACAACAATGCCGGAGGCAGTCAGAAATCTGCCGCTGAACGTTTAAAGCGTGACTTTTTTCCTTTCCGAATTTGTAGAGGACAGAATTCAAGTTGGGAACCGCGCGAAGGATTTGAGTATTGGGCTGATGGAACGAGTAACGTGATTACGTTCGCAGAAAAACATATTCCTTCTTGGGCGTTAACGGATGGAAATGGCGATGTTGATGCCACATCGCGAACATGGAATGGGTCGTGGCTATGTACCACAGATAATGGAGGACCATCTGGTCGTGCCGTTACGAATGTAACAAGATATGTCACGAGAAGCGCAAATTTGATTGCGCCGACGCCTGCCGCCGGACCAGAGCCGAATAAAATGTGCGACGGTTATGCTGCGGAACAACTCTATCAATTAGGAAGTTCTCATCCTTCTGTATTAAATGTCGGTATAGGAGATGGAAGCGTACGATCTATCGGCAAAAATGTTTTACCTGAACTAGTCCGTTCACTGGTTGAAGTGAATAATGGCGAGACAGTCTCTTTGCCGTAAAGAAAAACAAATATTCCGTGTGCGGTTCGACTGAACCGCCGCATTTTTATTCACATATTCACAATCATTTTCAATATTCAATGATGAACAAACATTTATTATTACTGTTTTGGGTAGTTCTCGTGTTATTTGCCGGGTGCAGCAGAAAAGTCCAACTTGGCGGAAAAATAACGTTTGCCGATAACGGAGAACCGCTTACTGTTGGAACGGTTGGGTTTACCGACGGTCAGTTTATGGCACGAAGTCAAATTAATCAGGAGGGCTTGTTTCAACTGAGTTGGCTGGGCGAAAAAGACGGAATCCCTAAAGGGGAATACAAAATCTTCATCACCGGCGCAAACCGTTATGAAGAAGGAACGGTGGATGAGGACAAAGATGGAAAATTCGACTTGGTTGCTTTTCGGATTATTCACTCGAAATATGAAAATTGGCAAACTTCTGGACTCTCCATTAAGGTTGACGGTTCCACAAAATCGTTTGATATCCAAGTTGAAAGACCTGTTGGAGGAAAGCCGCCCACAAAAAAGTAAGTGTATTGATTCCGAATGACATGCAGGGACATGGGAGATTTCAGGGACTTAATGAACATGCCGCTTGCGCTGTTTCAAGTCCCTTGCGTCCCACTTGTCCCAAGAGTTCGAATTTTCCTAACAACTTTAAATTTTATAAAAACCGTTAATGAAAGGTTTCACAATGGCACAAAAATTAAAAGCTTACGGGTTCACGTTAGTTGAGCTTCTTGTGGTGATTGCGATCATTGGTATTTTGGTTGCGTTGCTTCTTCCTGCGGTTCAAGCCGCACGTGAGGCGGCACGGCGAATGCAGTGTTCCAATCAGTTAAAACAATTCTCCCTTGCGTTGCACACTTACCACGACGCATACAAATCGTTTCCGGCGGGCAACAGCCGGTTTTGCCGACCGAGCGCACCGACAACCAATTTTAATGGATATACACCGTTTCTGGTGTTGATGCCGTTCTACGAACAGCAATCGCTGTACGAAGAAGCAACAACCGGCAGCAATTCGGGAACAGGGGCAGATAGCGGCGCACCATGGAATGATCGCCTCATCAAACCTCTGCTTTGCCCCTCCGAGTCAAACGCAAAAGTTTCGGATGGACGAGCCAATTATGTTTTTTCGTTAGGCGATTGGGCGGATAGAAATAACTTTAGCGCTACCGCTTCAGATCAAACTCTCGAAAACAATCGCGGTACATTTGTTCGTGCAGCCGGTACAAGTTATAATAACAGTGCGGATTTCCGTTGCAAATGGCATACGATGGCAAGTCTTTCCGACGGCACAAGTCACACGACTGTTTTTTCGGAACGGTGCGTTTCGGCAGCTTCAGCAGGGCGAGTCAAGATTCACGGCGCGTATGCGTTGAAGATCGCCGGAATCGGTAATACGGTTGGCGGCGGTGCGGCGGTTACGCCGAAAAGTTGTTTGGACACGCGCGAAGGAAATAATTACAAAACCGACGTAGAAACTCAAGCCGGCGATCACTTTGGAACTCGCTGGGCGGACGGACGCGGCCCGTCGAGTTTCTCAACGATCCTTCCGCCGAACTCGCCGAGTTGCTCCGGCGCGGAGTTAAATTATGACGCGCGAATGATGGTTTCCGCGTCGAGCTATCACACCGGCGGCGTGAACGTTTCACTGGGCGACGGCTCGGCAACTTTTGTTTCCGACACGATCAATGCCGGAACGCTGACCGATACCACAACGCCTGTCATTTCCGGCATTTCGCCCTTCGGTGTTTGGGGCGCAATGGGATCCATCAACGGCGGCGAAAGCGTTAGCAATTGAAAAATCTTGAATTGATCAGGAACAACTGGGACACGAAGGAACATTGGGAACTTGCGTTGAAGATTTTGAGGAAAAATTTTTTCTAATTTTCAGCATTCTTTTTCAGATACCTCACCTTGTCCCCAAAGCTTCCAATTGCCCCTTTTCATTAAAACAAAGGGACGTTAGAGACAGATAAACAATAAGCTTGTCTTAAAAACCGATTTTTTAAGCACCAAGAATATCTCCACGAATGAAAGATATTTGCAACAAATTCGTACATTCGTGGCTGAAAAATTTTATTAGAGATTGGCAATTTTATCCGTTTGTCTTTGCGAAATCCGCCATGAAATCACGGAGAGCGGCTACGCCTTCGAGCGGCATCGCGTTATAAATTGACGCGCGGCAACCGCCAACGCTACGATGACCGGAAAGCTGCACCAATTTATGTGTTTTCGCTTCTTCAAGAAACGGCTTTGTCAGGTCGTCGTTGGCAAGCACAAATGGCACATTCATAAGTGAGCGATCTTCTTTCACCGCGTGTCCGCGATAAAAACCGCCGGAATTGTCGATTGCGTCATACAACAATTTGGCTTTTTCGAGATTCCGTTCATACATCTTGTCAAGTCCGCCGATGTGGTCAAGAAGCCATTCCGTAACCAACTGCACCATGTAAATTGAGAAACACGGCGGCGTGTTGACCATTGATTTTCCTTCCGCAAGGACTTTGTAATTTAGGAGTTTCGGCAAATTGGCAGGAACACGTTCCATCAAGTCGTCGCGAATAATGACAATCGTTACTCCGGCGGGACCGGCATTTTTCTGAGCGCAGGCAAAATAAATTCCAAATTTAGAAATATCGGTCGGACGGCAAAAAATGTCTGACGAAGCGTCACAAACAAGCGGCACATTGCCCGTGTTCGGATACGCTTGCCACTGCACGCCTTGAATCGTTTCGTTGGAAGTCAAATAACAATACGCCGCGTTGGGATTGACGGAAAGCTCGCCCGCGACAGGATTTCGGGTAAATTTTGTTTCCGAGCCGTCCCAAATCGTATTGATTGTTCCTTGCGTTTTCGCCTCGCCGAGTGCGGTTTTGCTCCACGTTCCGGTGACAAGATAATCCGCCGATTTTCCACCGAGAATGTTCATCGGAACCATCGCAAATTGAAGCAACGCACCGCCTTGCAAAAAGAGAACGCGATAATTGTTCGGGATGTTCAACAGTTTTCGGATATTGATTTCGGCCGCTTCCATGATTTCTTCAAATGGCTTGGAACGATGACTGACTTCGAGAATAGAAATTCCGACTCCGGGCAATGAAACGAGTTCTTCTTTCGCTCTTTTCAAAACGGTCAACGGAAGAACGGCAGGACCTGCCGAAAAATTATAGACGCGATCTTGCATGGAAACTCCTTTTGTTTTAATAATCAGAGGTATAGTAAAAAACACTTTTTTATTATACCTCATTGTCTATTTTCGTCAAAAGCCCCGCCGTTTCCTATTAAAATCAAATCTATTCCCCAAAAATGAGTATGAAATTTTACTATTTTAGTAGAAAATTTTCTGCTATCGTGAATGCTTTGTGTAAAATAGCAAAAAAAAAAAGAAAATTTGTCACGTTTTGAATATATTTCGTTCTATTCACCGGATTGAAACATTACTGGGAACTTCTAAAAACCTCCCCCCAAATATTCGTAAGCCCTTATTTTTCAACGGTCATATGTGTTGAAAATGAGTTTTTTAGAAGTCCCCGAGAGCAAAAGCAGGTGAATCTGGGTTGGTATTTGTCGATGCGGCTCATTTTGCCTGGAACAAATTGGATCAACAAGACAAAGAAGAAGTGACAACCTTTATGAATCTTGAATTCCAAAACTTCAAAAACTATAAAATATTACCTGCGTAAGGTATATTAAAACGGAAGTTCCTTTTCAATCAAACAAGAGTTTCCACTGTAAGTTATTGATACTTTAGTATTTACGTCAATTTTTGTTTTTGATTTGTTGGCTACATTTTTTAGTTTTGTTTTGGTGTTTGGTTTTGATTTTTGCAGGGATGATTTCAGGGATTGGGATGTTGGCAAGCGTCAGGAGTTGTTCGAGTTCTTTGTGCGGTTTGGGAACATAAAGAGCAGGGATGTTGCCGTCGAGTTGAACTTCAACAGTGCATAGCGTTTTCAATAACTCAATTCCTTCCTCAACCTTATGTCCAACGTTCCCCAACAGTCTCGCAACTTTTGTATTAACAAGTACGATAACATCACGACAAACACATGCCCGCGTGTTCGATCTTGTTTTCGCACATAGATAGTCGTCCCTGAAAAAGTTTCCGTGAAAATTTCATCGTCGCGATCTCATCAGCCACACGTTCATTTGGTTCGCAAGCCAAGCGGCATAGCAAGGCGGATACGAAAAAATCAGCTTGGAACTGGGCGGTTCGCCGTTTCTTGGATGAAAGTTGCGCAGCCGACAAGGAACGGGCAAGAGTGTTGTCCGTTATTTTCTGAATCCGTTCTCGGATTCGTGAAAGTCACGTAAAGGAGAAGAAGAATGTCGCTAGAGCTTGCGTAGAATTTTCCTCATGTTGAATCCCGCCG
>JAIRYX010000143.1 GCA_031267635.1 Planctomycetaceae bacterium | reverse complement strand
TTGTCCAAGACAATCGAGATCGGAATGCCTGCATAACGTTCCGATAGCTTTCGCAATAATTCGCAAACCTGCGTCGCCGTAATATAACTATCGTTCATCACGCTCGTCAACTCGCCTGTCACGACACAGTAAGCTCCCAATACATTCCAACGTCGTCGCCCCGACGGACTTCGAATAAAAATTCGTTCGAAATACCACACAACACCAAGGAATACCACTTGTACAAAATGAGCCGCATCGACAAACACCAACACGTACTCGCTGGTAAAAATGGAATATCCTAAACACAACGTCAATATTATAACCAATCGACATGGTTTTAAAAGTGACGGTTTGTAGCCACGGATGGTATATTTGCCCTTGGGACTTGCGGGGTTCCATAGGGAACGGCAATTCTTGGCTTTCGGGGCTTATCTCCGCGAAATTCTTTATTGATAAGGATTGAGGGAACGTCCCGAAACCGTTTTGGGGCTTCCGAAACGGTTTTTCCAACGCCAATAATTGAGTTAGTGACGGCAGAAGGTGCGTTGCTGACGCCAACATTTGGGAATGTTGTTTTACAAAAAATTTTTATTAAAATAGAATACTCAAGTACAATTATTGCAGTTAAATTTTCCCTCGAACCCTTGACCAACTATGCTGAATACTTTACGGTTTTCGATGTTTTTCTTTCTCGTTCTTCTTGTGGGATTGTTTTGCTTTTCCGGCGTTGAAATTTCCATGGCGCAAAATGTTCCGGCGGGCGATAAATCTGCCGAGTCGCGTTATTTGTCGGAAAAATACTTTTCGGCGCGTCCGATTTTTAATCGCGGCGATTATATTGAGGCGTTACAAATTTATGGCGGCGAGGTACGGCAAGCCGAGCAAAACGGAAGGAAAGGTTGGGTCGATTCGATCTGTTATCTTACCATGATCGGTGAATGTCATTATCAAATGGGCGAAAACGGCAATGCGCTGGCGTGTTTCGATTTGGCGTTGCAGGCGTTTTCGCAAAATATCAGTTGGTTGAATTGGCTGCATTTTGAAATGTCTGCGGGGATTCGCAAAAAGAATAAGACCGCAACGCCTTGGGGTGGCGACGAGTCGAGGACGATTCTCGTTGTGCCGCTTGGAGTTAATATTGAATACGTCGTTTCTCCCTCCGGTGCGGACAGCAGAATCCAAAACCATTTGCAGAATGGAATTTCTGAAACGTCCGATGTGATGAAACCGATGAATCTGTCTGAAACGGCGCAATGTATCGTGTTGGCGATGCGCCGTCGCGCGGAACTTCTGGGACCGATGGGCGAGTACGATCTGCTCAACGACAAACTAATGACGCAGCTTAAAGAGCATCCGTATCCGTCGAATCATTGGACAAGAACGTGGGGCGATATTTTTTTTGCGATGGCATTGATGACGGCGGGCAACGATACCGAAGCGAAAAAAGTTTTTGAAAAATGCTGGCTTACAGAACAATCGGAACATCCGCTCACCGGTGCGGTGCGGCTTGAACTCGGTAAAATTGCGATGCGGGCGAAGGATTATCCGGCTGCACACCAACATTTTCAGGAAGCGACGATTTCTGCGTGGCAATATGCCGATACGCTTGTTCTCGAATCCGCATTTCTGTATTTAGCGGCGTTGCAACGTTTTATCGACCCGAAAACGCCGTCGCCGATTATTTCCAAAGCGGCGGATTGGGCGGAAAAAGAAAAGTTACGCGGCTTGCAGATTGTGCTGCACACATTGATGGCGGAAGACAATATCTTTTTACAAAACGTTACCGCATCGGAATCGCAATTGAAACTCGCCAGAACGCTTGCCGAGCGGCATGACGTCGAAAACGGGCGGCTGATGGGAACGTGGAACTATGTCAGTGCGGTGATTGCGTATCAGTCCGGTAATCTCGACGCGGGAGACAATTTTCTCAATGTGATGATTAACGAACTTCGCCGCACATCTGTTTGGGTTTTTCAGCTTAAACAGTTGGAAGAGCTTTATAAGTCGGGACGGATTTCGGTCGGAGGAACGGTTTCGCCGCGAGTGGCGTCGGAATTGTATCAAACATTGTTGCGGGAACCGGACGCTTTCGATTGGTCAACGCAGCCCGCCGATTCGTTGACCATTACCATCACGCCGCATTCGGACACGTTTGAACAATGGTTCACGTTGGAAATGTCGCAACAAGAATTTGCGAAGGCGTTTGAAATTGCCGAACTCACGCGGCGGTATCGTTTTCAATCAACGTTGCGGCTGGGCGGACGTTTGATTTCGCTACGGTTTTTGTTGGAAGCGCCGGAGCGTCTTTTGAAGCCGGAATATATTAGTTTACGAAAGACGTTAAGTAACGAACTGCCCGGACTAGCGAAACTTTCGGAAGACATTCAGCGTTTGCGAAACGAAATTGCAACGCTACCGCTTGTGCCGAAAGATGACAAGCAAAAAAAACAACTCGACACGCAGTACCGCGAACTCAAAACGCTTGCGGCGGCGGAAGAATCCATGTTGAGCCGATTCGCGCTGGGACGAACGGATGCACCGAACATTTTTCCGCCGATAACAATGTTTGAGGATTTCCGCAAAAAGCTTTCTCATAAGACTCAATATCTTGTTTACTTTGAAGCGTTGGGCGATTATTACGGTCTTCTGATTGGGCAAAATCAGATCGACGGCTGGCGAATCGCGGACATTGAAAAATTGCAAAAAGACGCGGCGGATTATTTGACGCTAACGGCGCAAGCGTCGCCGACTCAATCTCTGCCCATTGCCGCGTTGACCGACAATCAATGGGCGAAAAGCGGTCAGCAGTTATTGCAAACGCTGCTTGGAGGAGAACGGACGCTGGATTGTCAGGAGTTGGTGATTGTGCCGGACGGTTTTTTATGGTATGTGCCGTTTGAAACATTGAGCGTTGAGACGGACGGCAAACGTCGTCCGTTGATTGCGTTAAAGGAACGAACGTTGCGTTACTCGCCGACGGCGTCGCTTGGTTTGCCGTTAGCAAAATCACCGGAAACAAGTCATGCGAAGAAAAAAACAGTCGTATTTTTAGGCAAACAGACGAACAAACAAAACGCGCAAACTATCGCGGACGTATTGGAACGATGGCGGCAAGACGTTTCCGAATTGCAACCGCTCGCGCCGCAGGAGATAACGCAATCTCCGGCGTTGACAGCAAAATTCATTGACGAGTTAATTGTCTTGAGCGATTTATTTCCATCAGATTCCACGTCAAGCGGATATTACGATTGGTCGTTTTTCTATGGAAAAGACGGCGACAGCAAAGACAAGAGGGATAAAATAAAAGATAAAAAAGACAACGTAAAAGAGAACACTGCGAACAACGCACCGTTGGTTCGCGGCACGGCTTTTGGCGAATGGTTTCGTTTGCCTTGGGGCGGACCGCGAATGGTTTTGTTGCCTGACTATCACACGGCGGCGGAAAACGCGATGCAACATGACGGACAGCTTGGCGATGGCGGCGAAGTGTTTATTCCGCTGACAGCGTTGTTATCGTGCGGTGCGGAAACCGTCATACTTGGACGCTGGCAATCCGGCGGACGTTCCGCCTATGACTTCACAGGAAATTTTTTGAAAAACCGTAAACAATATTCCTCGCCGCAAGCATGGCAACGCGCCGTCTTACAAACAGCCGCGTCAAAACTTTCCGCCGCCGAAGAGCCGCGAATCGAAGGAACCGCAACAGAAAAGACGTCGATTGACGCGCGAGCCAATCACCCGTTTTTCTGGGGAGCGTTTTTGTTTTGCCATCGCGGGGAATGAGGAAAGTTTCTGATTATTTCGTTTTTTGGGGACAATATTTGCAAACGCCATAGAAAATTATGACGTGAGTTGCTCAAGCCAAAGAACTCCGCACCGGTCAACACGGGGTAGTTACCGTCGATTTTACCGGAAAATATTATTATTGCCGCCCTTGTTTGTAACATTTCCTTCGTAGCCCGAATTGCGTTTCGGTTGTCCGGCACGGATTCATACGGCGTGAGCGGCTGAATCGTTCCCTTTTCTTTTTCGCGAATGTCGCTCCGTTCCCAAAATCAAAAAGCGAGCAATCCAAGGGACTTGAGGAGCAGTAAAAGGAACATGAGAAACTCCGAAAACTTCCGAGACAGGA
>JAIRYX010000136.1 GCA_031267635.1 Planctomycetaceae bacterium | reverse complement strand
GTGAGATGGATCATGCGGCGAACGCAATGTCGCTAATATATCAATAAAACTATTCCAATTCACGAGAAAATTAAGACGAACAAGAAAATTGTTCAGCTCATGAATTTTATCCAATTGATTTTCAATATCAAAAAACGATGGGGACTGGGAAGAATTAAACATCATTTAAATGAAAAAACGGGGAAAAATGAAAAATACAAGTGCCAACATTTTAATAACAACCAATGCCATGGAAAAGGGAGGGTTTTTAGAAATTCCCTACAATTATTGTCCAGTACGGATTGATTTGGTCTGAGCAACTGACGCCATGGTTTTCTATTACGTTTTCAAATATTGTCCCCCCAAAAAACGAAACAACCCCAAAATTCCCTTTTGCCGTAGCCCGATAGAACCGGCGCGCGGCTAGACTTTACCACTTATCGTTCATCATTCACTGCTCTTCTTTGGTTGCTGAAATTCAATTGATACAAGATAAAGCCCTGCGGCGGGAGCTGTGATTCCCGCTACGGAACGTTTTTTCGCGTCGAGCACCTGTTGAATATATTGTTTCGCGTCGTCGATTGTGAGTTTCTTTCCAACATTCGTGAGCGTTCCGGCAATTGTTCGCACCATGTGGTACAAAAAACCGCTTCCTTCCACTTCAATCAGAATCAATGGCGATGTTACTCCCGGAAACGCAAAGTCAAACGGAATTGAAAATTCTTTTCGTTGCACGGAAATGTTGAAAATCGTTCGTACCGTTGTAAGACGCGGCGAACCGCACGATTGAAAACTCGCAAAATCATGTTCGCCGACAAGTATCTGCGCCGCCTCGTGCATGACTTCATCATTCAACGGACTGGAACGCCAATCCCAAACCGAGTCACGAAGAAACGGCAATAAGATACGCGAATCGCTAATCAGATAACGATATTTTTTTCGCACACAATTTCTAATCGGATGGAAATCCGGCGCAACTTCTGAGCTTTGCCACACCCGAATATCAGACGGCAATTTGGCGTTGAGCGCAAATGCAAATCGTTCCGCAGGAATCGCGCTTTCGGTATTGAACGTTGCGACTTGGTTAAACGCATGAACTCCGGCGTCGGTACGGCTACTGCCGGTTGTCCAAATCTGCGAACCGTCGTCTTTGCGCCCGATAATTTTTTCCAATGCCGTTTCGATTTTCCCTTGGATTGTCGGCAAACTATAATAACGTTGCCATCCGTGATAGTTTGTCCCTTTATAGGCAATATCCAACCGAATCCGCCGCGAAATTTCTGACATAGTTTTATTTCCAATAAGATTTTTCCTGTTGAAAAATGATTTTGTGAAAAATTTTCCTCTTGTTTTAAAACCATAAAATTGATAAAAAACGAAATTGAGCGATTACAAACGTTATTTTGTAATGATAATCGATACATTTTTGAAATCAATTTCCAAATTTTGCCATGTTCCAATATTTAGTACGATTTTTTTTGATTGTTTTGCTAACGCTTTTGATTATGACGGCTGGTTGTAAAGGCGGTTTTCGCGTTTTTTCCTCGAACGACGCTTCCTACAAAAAAAATGCCAGAGAATTTAAAAAAATGGTTGAAAACGATCCGTTTCCGCCTGCGGACGCTATAAAATAAAACATCTTATAGCATATAAAAATCGTAACTCTTCAGTTGCCCAACCTAACCCAAAGATCTTCGCACGGCAACTGTATAATGATCCGGCACCAAACGGTTTTACCATATGCAGCCCTTATGGATCACATTTCCCTATAATAGCCAACAAAGTTCCCAAACGCGCCCGTATGCCCTTATTTTTAGATCATGGATTGTTATCAAAATTAAACGAAAAATAAGGGAATAAGGACGCATAGCAAGGGTTTTGTTGGCTACTAAGGGAAACTTGATAAATAAGGGCGACAATGGTACAGTCGTTCGGATAATTGACTGTAAGAAACTTCTAAAAACCTCATTTTCAACAAATTCTATCATTGAAAAATAAGGACTTGCTGATGTTAGGGAGAGGTTTTTAGAAGTGCTCTATTGCGTTTTCAAATATTGTCCCCCAAAAAATGAAATCACCAGGAAATTTTAACCAATTTGTATCTTTTTGAAAATGCTTTGAGATAACTAACAATACCGATAAAGTTATTATTTTTCTCGAAAAAAAACAAGTATTTTTCGAGAAAAACGGAACTTTCTACGCAAAAAAGAATCCAAAACTCATTCACTTAGCATTTCTTTTTCACCAATTTGAGAAAAAACAAGATGGAAAATTTATAGAAATTGAAAAAAAATCGCATTACACACTTGCAATTCGTTGAATTTCTAATTTAAATCGAGTGATATTGAGAAATATTTTCGATAGGATGAAGAGGATTTTCGCCTTAAAGTCAAAAAATAGGATTACTTTTGTAAAAAATTTAAGTTTAACCGAAAACAAATTTTCCTAACCACTTATCGTAACTGTTGTTATAAAAGTTTTGCGAACAATTTATTCCACCAAACATTTGGAAATTGGTTTCGTGAAGCATTAACCAACAGATTTTTATTGACATTTCTGATTATCTTTTCCTTGTATTTCAGGAGAATATCCATGAGCATTTGGGATTCCATTCGTCGGCTTACCGGTAGCGCTTGCCGCACACAAAACACGAGCATTTCTGGAAACGGAAAAAAGAAAGCTCAGAAACGTCAACTTCAAATTGAGCAATTCGAAGATCGAATTCTGTTGAGCATCAACAGTCCCGAATTGAACGCAATTTTCGTCAATCAAGACGAAACACAATATTTTGACCCCGCGTCCACCAATGAGATCTATCACATTGCGCCGGAATCATTTTTATTGCGGTTCAATGAAGGTCAATCGCTTAATCCGGCAACGTTGGGGGCAGGAATCCAAGTTGTCCGCGCGGGAACAGACGGTCAATTCGGAACTGCCGACGACGTGAACGTTGAAATCGGTTGGATCGGGTTGAACGGTAGCCGCGGCGACGGGAAAGACGTCGTTGGAGCAGGAACAAACCTTTCTTTGGCTGAAGGAATTGTCGGGAATGAAGTCATTATTCGGTTCGCGGAAGCGTTGCCCGATGATCTTTATCAAATCCGGCTCGTCGGCTCCGCATTAAAAAATCTGCAAGGGGACAATTTCCATAGTGGACAAAATCAGGCAGCTTCTTTTGAACTCAATCTTGGCGCTCATATTATTGCCACAGTTCCGCAGCCGACTTATCGAAATCAAGACGGTTCTATTGGTCAATATCGCGACCAAATCGTTTTGTATTTCAACGCAAATGATCCGCTTTACTTCCCCGGCTTTAATGCAAGTTCCGCGAGTGCGTTCAATCAAACCTATGCAACAACGGATGCTAATTACCGCAATTTGTTCCAGTTGATTGCCACAAAGAATACGGCAGATTCATCCGACGACATTGTTCACACGCCTACAAGAATTGAATATGAACCGTCCACCGGTAAAATGACTTTGACGTTTGCCAACGACCTTGATAAGCTTCCCGGTTTCGGAACAACAGATAATGCTGCGCGCTTGCGAGTCGGAAATCTTTATGAAGAGACCGCAACATCGACTTTGGATTTGAACCTTACGGATCCCGGCGATGCGTTCCATACGTCGTTCAATTTAGCGGGACAATTGGATACGACCGCTACTGCGCCGCAAAGTTTGATTATTCACGGACAGATCGATCCGAAATACGACCCGATTGAATATCCCGGCGCAAGAGATGAACCCGGACATAGCGACTTGCCCATCAATTACGGTTTCGATAATGAAAATGATGAAAACGGTAAAAACGGCAATACTCATGTGGACGGCGATACGATTGGCGCAGACAAAGATTCGACCGATGGTCCGACGATTCAGTATTATAATTTCAAAGCGGTTATCGGTTATGATAATAACGGTTCTCCGATTACTAATGAAATCACAGAAGCGCAAAAGAATCTTGCGCGGCAAATTTTCCAATTGTATTCCCGTTATCTTGGTATTGAGTTTATCGAAGATACCGATACGGCGAATCCTCGCGGAACAATCATTGCTACCGGTAACTTGCAAGCGATACCGCAATGGTACGATGCTGAAACATCGCACTATATTTCTCGTTATACTTCGGTTGAAGGAGGAGATGCAGGGCTTTACGGAAAGGCATTCTCGTTGATAAACATCAGTGATTTAACTCAATCGAATGAAGGAGAGCTGTTGTTATACAGACAATCTCTTGATGGAGAAAGCATACGGCTAACAAGTACCCAAAATGTTTACCCGTTGGTTATTATGGATAAAGCAGAAAAATGGACTGATATTTACGGCGGCGACTGGTTTGTTACCGCGATGAAAAATATTGGATACAGCATTGGTTTAAGCGGTGCGAGCGACCTTGTTGACGGCGCGATTATGGGAACGTCCGGTACCGACGCCGACCAACTTTATCCCGACGATTACGATATTATTCACGGACAATATGAATATCGCCCCGATAGCATTGACGTTGACCTTTACCAATTTACCGTCGAAAAACGCGGTATGTTTAGCGCGGAAATTTACGCGGAACGTCAAAACGCGGCGTCGCTTCTCGACGCGACGATTACGCTTTATAAACAAATCAAAACAGACGACGGAAAAATTACATATGAAACGATTGCCAGAAATGACAATTACTTCGGAAAAGATTCTTTCCTGGAATTGTATCTTGCCGAAGGAACATATTTTATCGGCGTTTCGGCGTCCGGCAATGATCGTTATAATCCTGAAATTGAAAATTCCGGCGAAGGCGGAACAACATCGGGAAATTATGAATTACGGCTTAATTTCACGCCGAACGGTGTGAACCCTAACGACTCAACCACTTACGAAGATAAAAAAGATATTAAAACAAACCTGGCCGATTCCACGAATGTCATTTTCGACGGCGATCATGACGGAACGCCCGGCGGCGTTTATGACTTCTGGTTCAATGTTCAGACACAAGACAAAACGATTTATGTTGACAAAGTTGCTTCCGCAGGAGGAAACGGTTCTCTCACTCGTCCTTACAACACGATTCAAGCGGCTCTCAATGTTGCAAAAGAAGGCGATATTATCCGAATTGTCGGAAACAATTTTGAAGATGACGCCACGAACTTAACGAATAACGTTGCTTATGAAATCGGAAGACGGACAAAAGATAATACAAACACTATTTTGTCCGACGGTGCGACATTTGATATTCCGCGAGGCGTAACGGTTGTTATCGACGAAGGCGTGGTTCTCAAATTTGCGGGCGTCAACATTAACGTCGGCAGTTTCACTTATAACGATGACCGAAGCGGCGGTTCGATTCAGGTTCTCGGTACGCCTGCACACAGCGTTTATTTCACGTCGTTTTATGACAAAACGTTGGGAACGTCGTCTTCCAATTTGAATACGGCGGTTGACGTCGGCGACTGGGGCGGTATTTCTATCCGCAACGATTTGGATTACGAATTTATCAATACTTATGATCCGGCATCCGGCAAGACGCAACGTGAAGTTCTTGAAGAACAGGGAATATTCCTCAATTACATCAATCATGCTGAATTTACTTACGGTGGCGGAACGGCGGTGGGAACGCCCGCCAATTCGATTTACTCGCCGATCAATTTGACTTCGGCAAGACCGACCGTTACTTACAACAAAATTACGAAATCCAAAGAAGCCGCGATTTCTGCGGATATTACCAGTTTTGAAGAAACTCGTTTTGAATCGTGGGATCACAATGTTGCCTACACGTTGGATTACGACCGTGTCGGACCTGCGATTTATGGAAATACCATCACCGGTAATTCGGAAAACGGTATGTATGTTCGGGCAAAAACCACGACCGACTCCACCGGCGTTTCTGTGAAAGCAACCGGTTATGTTCGTTTTGACGATACTGATATTGTCCACATTTTACAGGAAAACCTTATTGTTCAAGGAGCTTACACGGAATATTATGTTTCAAATGCTCAACTTCCCAATGGAACCGTAAAGGTAATGGCTCCATCGTTGTCTGTTGTTGATCAACAGTATCCTTTTTCTCAACTAACGTCGCAAGTTAATGCGGATAACGACGGAATTTTTGACAATTCATTGTTATTAAATAGCGTTCCGGCTGACGGCGAATATTTTACGTTAAGTGACGGAACGACCTCGTTGACATTCGAGTTCAACCACGTTGATAAATCCAACCATGACGGCGTTCAACAAGGACATGTTCAGGTTGATATTAACTCGACCGATACGCTCGCAGAAGTTCAACAAAAATTGGTTATTGTAATCAAAGCGTTGAGCGATCCTGCCAACTATAAAAAATATATCCCGAGCAGTGTTATTCAGGATACTAAATTCCTTCAAAAATACAAAACTGACGAGTATAATAATCCGCAATATTTTGCTAACCTGACTTTAAATTCTCAATATAACACTCTTATAAATGGAGTATCTCAATTAGTCAAACCGTTTAAAATTGATGCGGAAGTAAGCGATACGATTTACAGCGTCAATTTTGATTTGGCGGGAACTCAAATCGGCAATTTTGTTTTGAAAAATTTACCTGCCGACGGTGAGATATTTACCTTATATGGTCAGGAATTTGAATTCAATGACCTTGCTGCGGGCGGAACTGTTCGGGCGGGACGAATCGCTGTGAAATTTGACTCAAGAACTGATACCGTTCAAAGTGTTATTGCTGAAATACAAACGGTTGTTCGGTATTTTGCCGTTGTTCTCAAATTTGATAATTCACCGTTTAATACTTCGTGGCATTCCGCATCTTTTAATAGTTTGACATTAAAAGACATGCCCCAAGACGGTGAAATGTTTGAACTGATTTACAATGAAGTATGGAATAATATAGCTGTTAGGATGCGTTATGAAATTGAATTTAATGTTCTTGACCAACCGAATAGCGGTGCTGGTGTTGATCCAGGACAACATCACACATACAACTACGTTAATAATAGTATTGAAAACTATAGCTTGGGAAGTATTAGAGTTGACATTCTTTCAACGGACAGTATTGCTGATGTTGTTGCTAAATTGAAAGATACTTTATACTTCTATAGGTATGGGAATTGGGGTCCCACCGATGAGAGTTGGATTTTAACAACGACCGTTGAAACCAAAACGATTCAGCTTTCGAGTACTGGAACAAAATTAGAAATCATCGGCACGGGACTTGTCAAAGGTAATTCCGCAGGTCGTTTGATGATTGATCCGGGAATTATTATCAAGTCTTATGGCTCACGCATTGAAGCGGAAATGGGCGCGCAGATTCTCGCTGAAGGAACCGCAGCGCATCCGATTATTATGACTTCACTGCATGACGTGCGTTACGGTGCGGGCGGCACTTACACAACGTTTTCCGCAAACATTCAAAACCCCAATGCTCAACCGTATTTGCCGCAAACGGGCAATTGGGCGGGAATTTATTTCGGACCTAATTCGTCGGGAAGTTTAGACCATATTGTCCTTGCGTTTGCGGGTGGAAATTCAGAAGTTGGCGGAAGTACGGTAGCGTTCAATCCGATAGAAATTCAACAAGCGGACGTCCGTATTGCCGACAGTCGCTTTGAATATAACACAGGAACAATCCGCAGTACGGTTGCCGGAACATCGGGAAACACCGGTTATCGCTCCGCTACGCCGTCGGTGATTTTTGTTCGTGGTTCGCAGCCGGTGATTGTGAATAATGAATTTTTCAATAATTCAAACGGCATAACAAATGCCGCCAACGCGATGGCTGTTATTAGCATTAACGCCAATTCGTTGTCGGATGAATCAGTCATTGATTGGGGACGCAGTACCGGTCTGATTTCCAATTACAGCGAATACAACGACAACTACGGTGCGTTGGTTCGTAACAACCGTTTCACGGGAAACAGCGTTAACGGTATGGTGATTCGCGGCGAAACGTTGACGGTCGCGGGAATTTGGGACGACGCGGATATTGCGCATGTTCTTTACAACGAAATCCGCGTACCGGATTTCCACACCAAAGGCGGATTGCTTTTGATGAGTGCGCCGGCAAATTCTCTTGTGATTAAATTATTGGGGAATAATGCCGGTTTTACAACGTATGGAACGCCGTCTGAAAATGAAAATCGAATCGGCGGAGCGATTCAAATTATCGGCGTGCCGAAATATCCGGTCGTTTTGACTTCGCTCAAAGACGATACGATTGGCGCGGGATTTGACCTCAAAAAACAGGTTATGTTCGACGTCAATAATAATAAAAAAACATCGCCTAATGAAACGGGACAAGCGGGCGATTGGAGAAGCATTAAGTTTGACAGTTATTCCAATGACCGAAATATTCTTGTCATTTCCGAACAAGAAGGCAACGCAAAGGTTAAAGATAACGAGCAAAACGGAACGCCGGAAAACTCGCAATTTCTCGGCTATCTTGCGACCGAAGATAAAAACGGCGACGATACTTATCATCTCGGTTATGAAATTTACGGTTCGATTCAGAGCGACCGAGCGTATGAAGCGGACGTTTACCAATTTTATGCGACGCCCGGAACAGAGATTTGGGTGGATATTGACAGCACTATGCGCGAATTGGATTTGATTATTGAAATTATTGATAAAAACGGCGTAGTGT
Source organism: Planctomycetaceae bacterium (assembly GCA_031267635.1). Lineage (GTDB taxonomy): Bacteria > Planctomycetota > Planctomycetia > Pirellulales > Thermoguttaceae > WRMR01. The sequence continues at coordinate 13,006 of JAIRYX010000136.1, read as the reverse complement.
TGGCGCGTTCCGATAACGCTTACATGGAAGAATACGGTTACGGATCGGTGGAAGCGTATGAAAACGTTCAGGCATTCACATTAAACAAAGACCGTTGGAATCGTTTAGATCATTACACCATCAATCAGCGCGATCCGGGGTTGCGGTTTATCGTTCCGGGACCGGGAAATGAATATTATGTTCGCGTCCGAAGCGCGTTGGGGATCTCCGGTTTGGAGAATCTTTCCGCAAGCCAGAGCGACGATCAAACGTTTGCGATTGAATATCCCAACCCTGATAAAACAGATATGGATCATTCGCGTCTTTCGGTTTCGTTTATTTTCGATTACGAGAGAGCGCCGTCAGAGGGAACAACCAGACAAGACTTGTATGGCAATTACATTATTCCGATGTACGGCGTTGAAAATACCGAAGCGGCAAAGCAGCAGGCGGTCATTGACGCCATCAATAACGCCGGACTTTCTTTTGTAACGGCGCGGATTGCTTACACAGTGGATGGCAATAACGATATTTTAAGTTACATTGTTCTCGACGGCGTGGAATTGACGTTCAATCCGAAAAACACCGGCTTGGTCAATTTGCCCAATACAAGCGGCAGTTACACGTTACAAGTTCGTTTACAGGAATTGGACGAAGTGCCGGGCGTTACGGTCACTTATGCCGATATTCGTTACGCCACCAACGGCATTGAAGCGATTGGTTTTCCTCAACATTCCCCGATTCAAGGCGAATATACCAATGTTGCCGGAAGTTCTTTCGCGTCGGCAGCAGACGTCGGAAATCTGCTCGAAGCCGACAAAGGAACAATCAGCGTTTCCGGTTATATGACAACGCTTAATCAAGTTGATTGGTATAAATTTGACTTGAATTATCGCGGTTTGCAAATGATTGCCGGTTCCAATAACCCCGGAAATATTTGGTCGGCGGTATTTGACATTGACTATGCCGGCGATTCGCTTGCGCGTCCCGACTTGACATTGTGGGTTTTCGATTCCGCAGGACGTTTGATTTATATCGGCACGGATTCCAATGTAGCGGACGATCAATATGATCCGACGCTGGCGTCCAGCATTGAAAAACTTTCCGCCGGTTCGGTGGGACCTTATGATCCGTTTATTGGTTCTGCTGGTCTTGTTGCGGGAATTGAAGGAAACGGCGGAAATTCTGCGGCTTATTATGTAGCCGTTACTAACGCGACGACGTTTGCCAATGTTTTGAAAGAAGCCCAAACACGTATTGAACCGGTGGACAGCGTTCAGCGAATTGTTGAAGAACGAGTCGATCAAGGACAAGATATGGATGGTTCGTGGGGTGATTCTACCAATGAAATTGAAGTGGCACAACGCCTTACTCTTACGCCTGACGAATATATGTTAAGCGATGTGGTTACGTACGTTGGCACGTCAAGCGGCATTTATATGATTGATCCGTTTACCGGACAAGCAACGCTTTACCGTACTTATAATAGTAATGCTTTCTCCAATAATGAAATTGAATTGCGCGATAACGGCAAACTCTACGCAATTGCCGGTACTGGTAACGTTAAAAATTACATTGAAATAAATCAGGCACAAGTCAATACGTCGGTGACTTCAGTATCAACGCAAATTCAAGGGAAATGGTATAGTATTGAAAATAATGCTGTTGTTTGGCACGATAGTGCATATACTGTTCAAGCTATGGCAACCTCCGATTACGGTTATACCGCTTTTGGAAATGGTTTAGCAACTCAAGGATATTCTCTTTCCATTGGTCGTGTTGACGGTTTTTACAGTTCTGGTGCCCTCGCGAATGAATATATGTATCCGGGTTATAACACTTCAATCACAACCAACAATTTCTTGTTCATCCATACCGCGACTGGCGTTGGTGCTACGCGAGTTCGAACTAATAATTCGAGCTGGACGGAAGCCAGTGCAGGAACAAATCAAGCAGGTGCGTCTGCACTTTTACTCACTCAGTTCACAGAAGACAACGGACTTCGCAGCAATAGTGAAATTATTAATGCCATGACGCAAGGAAACGATGGGCGTTACTATGTGGTGACGGATGCCGGAAATGTTTATTGGATAAACAGCCCGACTTCGCAAGGTTGGAATTTTGCTACCATTCCTCAGCCTGTCGGTGGCAACATAACTCAAGTTCCGGCAATGCGCTACAATGGAGGCGGACCGACATTGGTGTACGTCGGAACTTGCAAAGACGCCAGCGGAAACACGCTGAATCTCACCGGTATTGCGGCAGGACCGGAAAATGTAGAAGGCGGCACTTACGCCGATAAATTGTTTATTACATCAACGGATAACCAATTACGTGCATTCGTCCCCGGTGATGTCGCTGGATTAATTACTTACTCTCCGGTCTTTGTCGGCGGTAAAGAATCTGTAACTATTCCATCCGGCGCCAATTCGATCACATTTTCGACGTTTGATTACAACCTCTGGCATCGTACAACTTTGAACTACGATACGCCGGCTGTTACAACTTCTCCAGATAATGTGCGCAATGGAATCGAAGGATATCCGCACAACATCTCTAATATGACGAATGTCAGTTGGTATTTTGGGTTGGAAGACCCGCGAACAGGCGGAATTTGGCGGGACACACAACCCGGTGCGGAAACTTATCGCAATGACGGTTCGAGAAACGGCGATGGATTAGGAAATGAAGCGTCGTATAACACTTATAACGTCCCCGGCGGCGCTTACGGTTCTTTAACAAGTGATTCGTTCAGTTTAGAAGGATACTCTCCCGAAGATAAACCCGCCTTGTATTTCACTTATAAAACCGATAGTGATTCCAATGGTTCTTTTGCTAGCACAAATGACCTTCCGGCAGTTTTTGTTTCTGCGGACGGCGGAGGATGGGTCGCGGTTGCCGTTGGAAACGGTTACTCGACTGCCTATGCGGATGGATCCAGTGATAATAGTTACTGGAATCGCACAAATGAGGCACAATACAATGAAAACGGATGGACATACATGGACTATGACGTCCACTATATTGACATTCTCGAAAATGATAATCAGTGGCGGCAAGCAAAAGTTGATTTGAGCCAATTTGCGGGTGCAAGCGATATCCGCCTCAAATTCGTCTTCTCGACCGCGCAAGGCGATATTGGAATTGGAACAGGTAACATAACTTACAATTCCTCTGGAAGCGGCAACGTTACCGGAACATTGATTACCGCGCCGACAGCCGATATTATTCTTGACGGACGGCAAGGACAAAATGCTCAACCTGGCGACGGTTCACTGAATTATAGTGATAACAGTTATTTCACGATTGGCAATAAGACATTCCAATTTGTCAACGGTTACAGTATTTATGTGCCGGTAACGCCGGGAGAATACGGCAATTCACTTGTTTTGACAATTAATGATACAGTCGCCGTAAATGCCGGTCGTTCAACAATTACGATTCCTATTTTGTCGACCGATACGGCGGAACAAGTGATTGACAAAATTATCACTGCTGTCAATGGGTTAAATCTTCGTGACAGTTCCGGGAATCGTGTAACAGTAAAACGTTATCTTGACGAGTACGGGAATCCGACCGGACAAATGATCTATTTTGAAAATGCCGAGACATTTGCGAATCCGAATTTGAGCAGTTTTGTTCTTTTCGGCGGACCGCAAGACCGCACGCTGGAAAATATTTTCGCTATGACAAAAACGGACTTATACAATTTCCTCCAGCAATCGGTTCTTCCTGTTCCGTTCCGTTCTGATATGACGCAATCGGAAATTGCGGGAAGTATCACATTCATGGTGAACCTTGCGTTCAATGAATTGCTACAGAATGAATTAAACCAATTAGACGAATTAGGGACAGTCGAACCGCTCGTCATAGATTTGTTAGACGATATTAATGCACTGTTGCCGGATGATAACGTTATTGACCTTATCAATAGTGCAATACCGGGAATTAGAGCAGTTAATGCAAATATTGATGGAAAAAATGTCGCAGATTATCTTGTGCAATTGCTTGAAGACATCAATGTTACCGGAAGAAATCATGCCAAAACCCTTATTGAAGGACATATTCAAAGTTTGTACGATGAATTAGCGTTGATTACGCAAGCCGCTTTGAACAATTTGCGAAGTACTGTTACAATCCCTGCCGGTAATATTTTGAACGCGATGAATGCGGCACGAACTGCGCTCAATTCGCCAAGTACTCAAAATTCTCCCCTAACCGTTCTTAATACTTTGATTGGTGCGTTGGGCGGAGACGACGCCCTTGCGACAACATTGAGGCAAGGCGTCGCTAAAATTCGAGACGAGATAGTGACGCCGTATATCACCCTTCATCGTATTGTACGGCTTGAACAATTTGCGACTTCTCTCACTGGTACGCATACCAATATCCTTCAAGAGGTCGATACGTTATCGCAACAATTGCTTGCCATCTCTCCGCAATCTTACGCTCAAATCATCAATAATCAGCTTAATGCTTTGCCAAACCGTAATCAAGGTGCTATATCCGATTTAATTGCCGTTGCGCAGAATGATATTCTTGCCGATCCTGCAAATATGTATAACATTTTGTTGCAGTTGCGGAATGATATTAGTTCTCTTCTGTTTAATCCGGTAGTCGTGAGACAAGACCTTCAAAATGTGCGTAACAATTTCGCCGCAGATGGCGTTGATCCCCTTATTCTCGATTTGATTGACAAAGCCAGAGCAAACATTTCTATTAATCCCAATAATACCGGAAAAATTTTGCAGACATTATATGATGAGATTGATTTGACATTTGATGCGTTGTCCATTGCTAATCGACTTGATGAACTGTACGCCTATGTTGAAAGTTTATCTAACGCTTCAAATCAAGATGATGTTCTTGGATTCTTATCTATTATGAGTAGTATTAGCGGTGTCAAAAACGCGATACTTACGCCTAATCCGGGGATCGGCGGTTCGCAAACTCCAAAAACAACTATTGAAATTCAAGATGAATTGAGAAAGTTGCAGAGTCAAATACGTCCCCTCCAGTTTAGCGTATTGCTGAATCAAAACATCGTTGACACTTCTGTTATTGGTACCACGGGTTCTAATAATGGTCCTCTTAGTATTCAAACTCTTATTGACTCATTTCCTATTGCCGACAATTCGCATCTTGCCGCTATTCAGGCGATTTTAGATGCTAATCCGCCATACACCGCTCTTGATAACATTATAGAGCGGGTTGAGTTTGTGCAGTTCACCGGTAGTAGTTTGATGAGTTTTGATTATGCGTCCTCTGCTTTGGGGAATACCGCTTTGGATAATATTTCGCGTGAACTTAAACTCGAAGCGAAAAATACCGCGTCTGATAGCGTTAGTGAATTGTTAAGTGAAATTCAATATCTGCGTAATGAAACTGCTGCGCAAGCAATCAATCGTGTTTTGGAATTTAACGGAGCGTTCAATTCTACTGATCCGCGTGATTTGATTACGCTTATCAGTAATAATGAGAATTTATTAACGAAAACTTTGCGGATAGACACGTCTTCTGTGTCAGATTCCTATCCAACTTCCTATACAAGTGGCTTAACGTCAATTACCAATTCGATACAAATGACGTTGGTGAATACGTTTTCAGTTAGTCATGCAGGACCATTACACGCTCACACAGAGGTATTGGACGGAACAAACGCTAACGGTTTGACTTTAACAAAAGGCGGCGGCACAATTGACCCGATTTACCGTTCTCAAGACAACGTTCACGGCGGCTTTTACATTGATAATATCATCGTCGGTTTTGCCAGTCGCGGCGAAATGGTAACAAACGCGTCTGAAAACACTGATTTTGATTTTACAACCGGTGAAGAACGTTATATTCCTGACGGTTCGTATCAATTGGAAATCCGTCGCGGTACGGAATATGCGACTTATTTCAAACCATATATCAGATCATCCGATTCAGATATATGGAATTTGATTGATATTAAAGAACGTTTGGCAAACGGAATTTCGCTTTTCGCGCCAAGTTCCGCGGAGATAGCGCACAATCAAAAATTTTCGATTTCCGACGGCGTGAACACGCTGACGTTTGTGTTCATCAACACAAAATTCGGCGGCGGTTCCAGCACTGACATTAAAATTGAATTTACAGACGGCGACACAAGCATAACAATTGCCAATAAGATTACAACGGCAATCAATAATGCGTTCAAAGCCGGAAAATTCAAAGTAACGGCGACAACGGGAAGTCAAACGAGTAAGACGCATTCGTTAGTTGATTTGTTCAACGCAACCGATTTCCTCAATTTGACCGAGAACGCGGAAAAAATTAAGCATGTGATTTACGGCGCTGTTCCCGGAAAACAAGGTTCCGATAACGGTAACGGAACAAACGACGGAACGACGACCGCCAATAACGGCAATGAAATTGTTTATAACGGCAATACAGAAAGTCTTTCCGCGTTCCTGAATAGCGATTCCAGCCGATTGTATATCAATCCTTCGCTTTTGACGCGAACAGGCGACTCCAACACAACGCGGCAAAAAGGACAACTGACGATTTACGGAAACAGCATCACTCATTCCTTGGAGTATGCGATTACAGTTTCTCCGGGCGCGAATCCGGTTGGTATTGAATATCAAATGAGCGATTATCGTAACACCACTCCGTTGGTTCCGGGCATTGCAATTACGAACAACATTTTGGCGTTCAACGGCGGTGGCGGAATCGAAGTGGCAGGTCTCGCAAGCGCTATTCCGTTTGTGCGAATTTTGAACAACACTTTTTACGGCGGCGCAGAACCTACCGGCGTCGGTATTGATATGCAGGCGAACACTGCCGCAACGATTATCAATAACGTTTTTGTCAATCTCAATACAGGAATTAGAGTTACCAACGATGGTCAAATGGTATTGCGTTCCAACACATACCAGAACGCACCCAATGTTGGAATTGGTCTCGGCGATAAAGCGCAAACCGACGACGCAAGCGCAATTCAACAAACGACAGACGCTCTTTTGCTGCCGGCAGGAATGGAACTGTTTGTCAATCCCGAACGCGGAAATTTCTATCCGAAAGCCGGTTCTTACATTATCGACACTTCAGATCAATCAATATCAGAGCGTCAAAACTGGTGGGCTTCCGCATTGCAACAGTTAGGAATTAATTCTTCCGTTGTTCATGCACCGGAAAGCGATATTTATGGTCAGTTGCGCGATTTTGATTCTGAAGCGTCAAACGGAGGAATCGGCGGGACAAAAGTTGCGTTTGACCGCGGCGCAGTTGACCGCGTGGACTACACGCAACCCTACGCGACGCTCACGAAACCTAATGACGTTACTGATCCGCAAGACGTTGACCAAATTAACAAAACAGGCGATCAACTCGCTACAAGGTATGACGTTTACACCGTTGGAGAACGTTATAATGAATTTGTGATTGATTTGAGAGATTCGGGAATCGGTATTGACGACTTCAGTGTTGCCGACGCAGAGGGTTTTGTTTACGAGCACATCGTAACAATCGTTGAAGAAACATGGAACGGTACGGCTTGGGTTTCGCGAACATTGTCGCTTGGCGTAGATTATTTCGCCATTTACAATTCGGCAAACGACCAAATTATACTCTCGCCGATCCGCGGTCAGTGGAATATCGACGCGCGTTATACCATCGGTTTGAACAATAACGAAGGAATCGGTGAAAGTGGTATTATTGGCGAACAAGGATTGGTGAATAGAAACGCTTTTACGCTCAAAGAGAACAAAATGGTCAACGGCGTTTTGGAGGAAAGAATTTTAACTGCTGCGGATTATTTAGCCGTTTACGACCCGGCAAAAAATCAAATTCTGTTCAACAAACCCTCGACGCCTTCAATGCCCTCGACGCCCAATAACACGAGCGATGAATGGGATTCCGCCGCAAGTTACATTCTTGTTTTGAATAACGGCGAAGAAATTGTTTTGAACAAAAGCGCAAGCAGTCTCGTTTTGAATAACGTCAAAGGCGGTATTATTGACCTCGCGGGAAATACTCTGGCGCCAAATCGTCCTGCCGATGAGAATGGTGAGGAAAAAACCGTGTTCCATGTGATTTTCACGGGTTACGATTACGGCGACGCGTCTGATCCGATTTATTCAACGTTGGTAACGAGCGATGGTCCGCGTCACGTGGTCTATCACGGATACGGTCTCGGAAATGTTGTCTCGGTGGATTACAGTCCTTATGTTTCGCCCAATGCCGACGGCGATGACGATGATGGAGTCCGGCTTGAAAACGACGCTTTTGTTGCGGGAGAAGCGAACGCTCTTCTCATTAAGATTTCGGACGCCAACGAAGAAATCAAAACGGCGCGCGGAACAAGTACGACCATCGGTTATTTAAATATCTTTATTGATTGGTACGGAACAGGTTTTGACGATCCTCGCAATTTCCGCGTTGTTAATAAACCTGTTACCGCAAGCGATCTGGACGCAAACGGCGAAATTCGGATTGAAGTAACGCCGCCAAGCGACGTGAGCGGCGCAGTGACCAGTGTTATTACGCGGGTACGGCTCAGTTCAGAAGCTTTAACAGGTCAAACTTATCTTGGTTATGCGAAAGACGGCGAAGTCGAAGATTGGAAATTCGAGTTTGTTACAGAACGGCGGACATTCGGCGACGCTCCGGCAGTATATACGCCGTCTGGACAAACCGACGGTTGGCACTCAACCGATTTGCTTTGGGGATATGACAAAGATAATCCGACACAGCCGAAACAAGGAAGACCTGACGTTCTTGTTGCAGATTCAGGACAGCAGTTGTATCTCGGTACGGTGAAACCGACCGTCAAAGCGCAGCCGAATTACTCCGTCAAAGCGGACGGCAACAGAGAAAAAGACGATAGCGTGGATTTCAGCAACGTGTTTATCGTTGCGGGTGAAACGCCGGAATTGGACGTAACTATCACGATTCCGAAAGCTCTTTATGAAAAGATGTTAGCCGCAAAATCAACGGAACTGCTTTATTTAAGCGGTTGGTTTGACGTGAATAGCGATAATCAGTGGGGAACAAACGAATATCTGATTCAAGGCGAAGCCGGAGGAAACGGCGCGTTAAGTTGGAATGACATTGCAACCGACAGCTCGAACGCTAAGTTGATAACAGTCAATGCAGACGGTTCTGTTGTCGCTCATTTCAAAGTACAACTGAATACGGTTCCTGCCATTTTGATAAGCGGCGAATCTATTGCGCGTTTCCGTTTGAGCAGTCAGCCCGTAACGGCTTCGTATGGACCAGACTATAGCTCGACCGCTGTTTACGACGGCGATATTGAAGACTTCCTCATTCGTGTTCTGGACAAACGCCGCGATTACGGCGACGCTTTGGGTGCAGGAAATACGGTTGCCGCTCAGGGTGGAGCAGTTCATATTATCGTCCCGAATTTGTCTCTCGGAGAACGGGTTGATCCAGAACTCAACGGAACTCCGAAAACCATTGAACAATACAAAGCGAATCCGGTTGCGGATAACGACGGTTTGAAAACGATACGTCTTGGAATCGGCGGAGAGTCTTTCATTAGTATTGATGTTTTCAATGCGACAGGAACCAATGCTTACCTGAATATCTGGATTGACCTGAATAATGACGGTGATTTTGACGATGAAGGCGAGCAATTGACGTTAAATAAACTGATTTCGTCGCAAAGCGGACTTCAAACGATTACGATTGCTTTACCAGACGGTATTCCTGCTGAAATTGACGGTGAGGAAATCATCGCCGGTGAAAGATTCATGCGTGTCCGTCTCAGCCATCAACGAGATATTGGACCGACAGGCGGTAGCGTAACTGCTCCAAACGGCACAATAACCTATTTCGACGGCGAAGTCGAAGATTATGTGGTCAGTATTGTTACCGCAAGCGGAACAATCAGAGGAACGGTTTATCACGATCTCAATGCCGACGGCAAGTTGAATGAAGTGGACGTTAGTGTTCCCGAAGTGAGGTTGACTTCAACAGTAGGACCAGTTGTGCCGTTTTTGACCGGCAGCGCAAGCAGTTATGCCGACGCGCTTTCCTACAAGCCGAGTATGTCATACTCCGCGACAAGAATCGGTTTTGATGTTGAAATCGGCGGTAGCACGTATGACGCTTTCGTTGTCACCAGTAAAGGCGCTTTGATGCTGGTTGATTATACTGATTATACGCGGAGTTCTTACTATTATGACGGTAGCTATTATTACAGCAGTTATGGACGCGGCTACGAATTACCGTCGTTGTATAACACCAATACCAATCCGACGTTGATTCCGTTCCTGTCCAACCTGTTTGATGATTTTGACAGCGTCAGCGTTTATTACTCGCAAGGAAAAACAAGCGACGGTGAAGATTACATCCAGATCAAATGGCGAATTTTAGAGTATGCCAGAGACGCCAACGGTAATTATGTCATTAACTACAATGAATATGGATATGGGTACCTTCAAAGCAAGACTTATGATTTCGGTATTTGCATCACGAACAATGCCGAGCCGGAAACATTGGAAAATAACAATGTGGTTGGCGATACCGTCACCTATTTCTATTCGGACGCTTTGCTTGAACGGTTGAAAGAAATGGCGTCAAGCGAATATTCGGCGATTCAAATCGGAACAAACTTCGGAAATACCTCGACCAATTCCGGCACGGCAACCGGCGAAGCCGATTATCGGCGGGCAACCACCTTTACGTCGAAACAAGCCCTGATTGCTTATCTGGAATCGTTGCCGCATGACGGACGGCCAATCAAGAATCCGGCTTATGTTCCTGAATTTCTCGAAGATGGAACAACGCGAAATCCGGCTTATGACGCCCTTAATCCTGAATTTCTTACTGTGCGAAATCCGGCTTATGTTGCTAATTATGTCTCGCCGCCGGAATTTCTCGAAGATGAAACGCCAAATCCGGCTTATATTCCTGAATTTTTCGGAGAGGGAACAATACGAAATCCGGCTTACCCCGGTAACGAATTTTTGCCGAATCCGGCTTATAATCCTGATTTTGTCGCGCCGCCCGAATTTATTTATCCCGATGGAAGCTACCGCGTTTCGACCTATCGGTTGAACGCGCGTCAAGCGACGACTTCCGGTCAAACCACGACCCCTATCACAAATGGCGTTATACGGACAACGGACGCGGATTTGCCGGAAAATGTGATACTTCCGCAGCCGTATGGAAACGCTACCAGCTATGCCAATCCTGATGAAGATATTGCGATCAATAGTTATTCTATCTCTATCAACAGTAGCTCGTATAATTCTTATCGGCGGACTTCGGCAGTTCAATCCTTTGGATTTACGTTGGAATTCGGCGGAAACCGCTACAATAATTATGTGATTTACGATAACGGAACAATTGGGCTGATCAACGAAAACGGCTTAACAGACGCGTCAATCGTGATTTGCAACGCGGCAGTTTCAGGAACTCCGACGGTTGATGTTAATCGAGGAACGTCTGATCGCGGTAATCCTTACGTGCAGATTCGGTGGAATTCTCAATTCGGAATTTACATCGAAAACGACGTAGCCGGCGATATTATCTCGTTCTTCTATACGGAAAGCGTGAATATCTACGGTTTTGATTTCGGCGGCACGAATACAAGCGTCAACACGCATGTTTACACTAATATCGGGATCACCCCGGCGTTTAGTTACGCGGGTCTCCAGCCGTTCTATCCGATAAGCACAGAGACAACCTTGGGTAAAATCAGTATTGAATCTCAAGCGGAATATAATCAATTCTATGCGGAAACCGGCGGAAGAATGACATTCCGCACCAGTACCGTTACCGGATTGATCGTCAACGTTGAGCCGGGAACGTCGGGTGTTTATGTCTATCTCCTTGATGAAAATCATAGTCCGGTTTTAGATTCCAGCGGAAATCCGGTTTACACATACTCCAAACAGGACGGATCCTATGAATTTACCCATTTGTATCCGGGGACTTATTATGTGTATGAAGATATTGCCAGCAATGATAAGACAAATATTGTCAGTACCGCGAACAATTGGATACCTATTAATTCGACCTATGCAAATACGATTAACTACGAAGTTCATCAAGAAGGAGAAGGAGAAGAAAGAATAGTAGGATACGAAGTCCATCTTCGCGAACAAATCGCCGTTGTCGGCGTTAATTTCGGTAATTTCAAACAAGGCACGGTTTCCATCAGCGACGCACATATCACGGAAGGAAACAGCGGTGAGAAATTTGTTGAAATTGACGTGGAATCGACAAACGGTTATGGAAAAGAAATCACAGTTAATTATGTAACAGCCGACGGCACGGCAACGAATGGTAGCGATTATAAAGGGACTCAAACCGGAACGGTAAAAATCGGTCCGCAACTTCTCGCGTCGGATACATGGAGTTATCAAAGTATCGACGTCGGTACGTCCGGTGGTCAATATGACCGAAGCGTTTCCGGCGACTTCATCGCTTATGAAGAAAATATTGGCACACGTTGGGTTGTACATGTTTATAATGCCGCGACCGGCGAGGATATTCTTCTTTCCGACATTATCGGACACACGGCAAACAGCAGTTTCCCGTATAGCGACCGTATGCCGTCCATTGTGCAAATCGGAAATTTTGTGAAACTGGTCTGGACAAGTTATGACCCGTCCACGCAGCTTTATCAAGTGTGGTATTCGGAAGCGAATATTAATAATTTGAGAGAAGAATTGAGAGATCATATCACGTCCGTCACCGAAAGTGATACGTATCTGAAAAATGCGAACAATTTGTCTCCGCAAATTTCTGCATCGCCGGACAACAATGGTGAAATTTATATTACATGGCTCAGTACGTTGCCCAATGGACAAACGGAAGTTTATTGTATTAATTCCGATCAAGCGATTGACGTAATCAACCATAAGCTTACCGAAACGTTCACGCGGTTGACCAACAACACGGTTACGGAAACACAGGTTAAAATCGACGGAAATCATATTGTTTGGGTCGAAGCAAACATAATCAGCGGTCAGCAACAAATCATGCTTTATACAATTGGTGGAAGCATATCCGCAGAATGTATTTCCACCGG
>JAIRYX010000122.1 GCA_031267635.1 Planctomycetaceae bacterium | reverse complement strand
CTTGAAGGATTCGTTGTGTTACTCGAAATTGCCGAACTTTGAGATAACGAACCGGAATCGCTTATTAAGCTACCGGATGACGATAAACTGGAACTTGAGTTGTTCGAGTTATTGGAACTTTGCGATGATAAACTTGATCCGCTTATCGAATTGCTGGAAGACGATTTGTGGGAACTCGAACTACTCGAAACCTGCGACGCAGAACTCGAATTGTTCGCAGAACTCCCCAATGATGACTGATTGGAACTTGAGCTGTTTAAACTTTGTGACGATTTTGAACCGCTCTCCGAACTTTGTGATGATAAACTTGAACCGTTACCACTGCCGCCGCTACTTCCGTCGCCAGTACCACCGCTACCGTTACTTCCATCGCCAGTACCACCGCCGCCGTTACTTCCGCCGCCAGTACCACCGCTACCGTTACTTCCATCGCCAGTACCACTGCCGCCGTTACTTCCGCCGCCAGTACCATCGCTACCGTTGCTTTCATCGCCAGTACCACCGCCGCCGTTACTTCCGTCACCAGTACCGCCGCCGCTACTTCCGCCGCCAATGCCACCGCTACCGTTACCGCCGCCACCAGTGCCACCACCAGTGCCACCGCCAGTGCCACCACCAGTACCGCCGCCAGTGCCACCACCAGTATCGCCACCAGTACCGCCATCGGAATAGTAGTAATAATAATAAGTATTACTACCGGGGGTGGGGTAATAGTTGGAGGAAGAGACACTGCTGGAAGACGAACTTTGTGAGCTCGAACTCCCTTGTGTCGAAACGGAGCTGCTGGAAGACGAACTTGGTAAGTTCGAACTTCCCTGTGCCGAAACGGAGCTACCCGACCAGCAGGATGAACCGCTGAAATTGAAAAACGAGGAACCGTTACTTAAAAAATTGGAACTCATTGTCTTTGTCCTTTCATAGACTAGAAAATTGTTATTTTGCCGCACGAACTTTCACGCGGCGTTATTTTATTGTTTGTTTTGGAAATTGCTTAATTGTTTGGTCTCTTAATTGTTGTTTATAATAAATCATGTTAAAGGGATACTCCTCACGCTTTAAAATTCGGCTTTCATTAACAAAGAGACATGAGGGACAAAAAGGACTTTTGGGACGTGATGAACGATCAACTCTGTCTTAAAAGTTGAAATTTTAAGTGTGAGGAATAGAACAAAAATTGTATTTTGAGGCGTTGCTTGCATCGTCTTCTCCTTTCAAATTTCGGGAATTTCACGGACAGCCCAAAGCGAGTGTTTCCAACTCGGTTCCGGCGATGTGATTTCCAACGTATAGTCGCCCGGTTCAAGAATCATTTCCCGCGTGGAATCTTTAGGACCGAAAAGATAACCGACAATATTTTCCGAAACGAGGAATAAGCACGAAGCTGTCGGCGACCAATGCGACGAACCGTTCATCACACCTTTGACGGTCACTTTTTTCTTGAACGTCACTTTGAGTTCCGACGGACAATGCGCCGAAAGAATCAGGTAATTATCCTGAATCATATTTTCCGGTAAATCCAACGCGGTATATCCCGGCTCGTTAATTCCAAGAACGCCGTGACCGACTATCGTGGAATGAATGATGATTCTTTCGTCTTCATATTGTTTTTTAATTTGTTCTTTTGCCATTTGTAAATACCTTTCTGCCGATAATGACGGCGTTAAAACAAGATTGCTTTCAATCGTTTGTTGGGATGTTTTTTCATAATCCTGATCGTCCATAAACGTTGTCGTGTATGTTCCTCGCCAGCACCCCGACCGGCGGATAATATATGGAAATTCCTTCCAATAGATTTCCGCTTTTTTGTACTTATCTTTGTTCATTTCAAACTTTTCAAATAAAACGTAATCTTCCTGACGTTGGCGATGCGGATAGCCGCCTAATTCCATAAACGCTTTCTTTCGAAAGGCGGACGCGGCGTTATGATATCCCCAATTGACCGCGCTGCGGTAAATCGGCTCACGCTCCCAAAACCATTCGATCATCATGGAAGGAACGATCAAATCGGCATGTTCTCCCGCACGAACCATTGTACTGAGCCAATGAGGATAATATAAATCGTCATCATCCGCTATAAATAAAAATTCCGATTGTTCGTTCATCAACGACAAAAAACGATTTCGTTTTTCGCCAAGCGTCGGAAAACGTGTTTTCAGGGAAATCAATTTAATATTTTCCTGCAAATCAATAAACGGCTGAAATTGTCCGGCATCGTCCAGAATAATCAATTCTCTGCGGTCTTTCGGATAATCTTGATTGAGATAACACCAAAAGAATTCCGAAAGAAAGTCCGGGCGTTTGTATGTTGGAAGGCAAACGGAAACAAAAGGTAATGGTTGTGTGGAATCAAACATGAGGAACTCCTGATAATTCGCCGAAATGAACAGGAATTTTTTCCCATGATTCCGGGATTAAGTCTTTGGTGTCATGAAATCCTCCTTCAGTGTAAGCTTTTCCCTGCGTAGTAATGAAACCGTCAAACCAAGTGTCCGGCGCAATAACACGTTTGTTTTTTGATGAATTCAACCATGCTCCCCACCACGGATAAGTGGAATTGGCAATGATATGGTTGCGGCAGGACGCCATCAAAAACAGACCGGAAAGTTTATGAACGGGATTGGCAAATGTAAACCGATACGGTCTATAACATTCCTGTTTGAAATAAGTGCGGCACCAATCAATCTCATCGGAAAAGACGAGAAATTCCGTTTGCGGATCAAACTGCCGAAACGCATTGACGTAATATGATGTTTTCGCAAGTTCCTGAAAATAACCGTTTCCCACATAATCACCGCGACGAACACAAACGGAACATGTTTTGCCGACGTCAACTTGTGCGGAAAGAAACTCCTGTTCTTCAGCAACCATTGCCGCCAATTTTTCATTTGGCGTAAAGTAACGGCGTATTTCGTCTTCACATTCTTTGAAATACTTTTCACTCTGAAAATACCCCGAAAGATTTGCGGACGTTTGAATTTCAACGGGATAATAACAAAAATGCTGTTCATAATACGTTTGTTCAAACGTCACTTCATCCGCTTGAGGAAGCGGATGCGCAAAGAAATGAGAGTATTTCCATTTAGGAAAAATGAATTTGCACCGATTGCGCCGGGCAATTCCTATCGTTGTCGCAATCTGAAAAAGCTGGTTTCCCAACCGACCGCGCCGACCAAGTTCTTGAAAAGTAACGTGCATTTTTTACTCCTTTGGATATGTTCGTAAATTTCTACTTGTAAAATTAAAAATCTTCCGTTGATGTTTGAATGAACGTAACAGCATCTGCCGTTTGTTCGTCCGAAGCGTGATGATTGAGGAATTGACAAAGTTTTTCTATCGTTTGTTCCGGTTGAGAAAAAATTTCATCATAATTGAATTTTATATGTTCCGGCGTTTTATCACGAAGAAAATCTTCTCTTGCTTTCTCCATTCGCTTCAAGGCATAAGTTGTAGCGTGAGGATGCCAATCTTGCCATCCTTTGCTCTGAATAACGTCAAACATTTCTCTTTCCGGGCGTTCAACAACGATAATTTTAGGATTGTTCCATGCTTCCATGAGTTCTTCTCCCATGAGCGATAGAATCGGATGTTTACCGCAAAACAGATTTGCTCCTTCTTTTTTATATTGACATTGTACTCCCGCCCAATGACGTAAAAGATTTGTCCGGTCGATTTTATTGATACATGGAGTCAACCATGGCTCGCAAAATGAATTGCGGCATTTTTCGCCCAGCCAATGATCTTCATAATAATATGGCTTTGTCGTATCTTCAGGCGGTTTTACGTCTGTTCCCAGAAATATTCCAAGCCGGTACATTGCTCCGGCAAGCGTATTGCATCCGCTGAAATAACTGCCGAGAACCGCCGCACCGGGAAGATCAATAACCGGATGGCTCAATTCTTCCGCTCCCTGAAATCGGCGTTCTTCCACTGCGCTGTTACAAACATCGCTTGTATTCGCCATCTGAAAAACCAACCATTCGCGCGGAACATAAAGTCCGTGTTCCATTTTTTTGTGCAGTTCTCCCAGATAATGATCAATATGATGCGCGACTTTCCACGATGAAAAATCATGAAGGTGTTGATACATTTGAGTCATGATATTTGTTCCGCGAAGTCCGTAACAATGAGTCCTATTAATATTGTAGGGCTGATATGTCCACTCGTTGATTTTTCGCGGAACACGGGTATTCTCTTCCAAATGTTGACCGCCCAAATAGACCATCTCCCAATCGTCGGGAAGAAAACGCCAAAATTCTTCTAATTTTTGAGCAAAATTTTCTGTAAACAACGCATCATCTTCTATAATAAGAACCGTTTGAATTTGATCCCGCAAGCACTCTTCGATAATTTGCAAATGAGTTTTATAGCATCCCCAAGCCCCTTTTCCGCCTTGCCACCAAGTCGGCGGCGGAATCACTCCGCCGTCAACCGCATCATAACGAACCGGTATTTTCAAAGGCCAATTTTCGGGAAGGTGGCTGATAAAATCATTCCACCTGTCGGTACGGCGTTTTAAATTGATAACATAAACACGTTCAAATACTTTAGACAACATGGTCGATATCCTCCTTTTATATTAATGTTTGATAATAAAAGTGTAAAATCATCGGACTAAAATGGCTATTTTTTGCAATCACGTTGATGCAGATAAAATTTTTAATTTATGGTATTATTGATGTTTAGTACACGTTCACGCGAAATTTCCGCTGCGATTTTAATTATTGCATCTCTGTAATCAGAGCCGTAATCGGGGAAGGTTACGGAAATAACAAAATAAATAAAAATTTAGCGTGAACGCTTACGATGTTTATAATTCGTCTTTGCCGATCGTATTGATACAATGCAGTAACTGTGTTTTCCAATCCGGCAAAGAATACCCAAATTCATTTCTGAACTTATCGGAATTCATCACGGAATAAGCCGGTCGTTTGGCTGTAGTATGAAACTCTTCCGACGATACTGAAACCGGTTGAATTATCTGCTTATTCGAAATGCTTGACGCTTTTTCTAGCGTCAGTTTTGCGAACTCATACCATGTGGCGGCGCCGTTACCTGTCAGGTGATAAACTCCCCAATGAACCGGAAAACTGGAGAATATTCGGTAAATTACATGCTCAATCACTTCGGCAATCAACGGCGTCCAGTTCGGCGAAACAATCTGATCGTCAACGACAAGAGGTCTTTCGCTTGCTTTTGCATAATTCAACATTGTCGTTAAAAAATTGCGACGACGCGTTCCATACAAACCACTTACGCGAAATATCAAATGCTTTTCACAAAGGTCGCGAACACGCAGTTCTCCACCGAGCTTGCTTTTACCATAAATCGAAAGAGGATTCGGTTTGTCTTTTTCCGTATAGGGCTTTGTCCATTTTTTGCCGTCAAAGACATAATCTGTTGAAAAATGAATCATCGGAATACCGCGTCGATCCGCTTCACACGCTAACACCGCAGGGGCTTCGATGTTCACTAATTCCGCTTCGTGCTGTTCTTTCTCTGCCTGATCAACTTTCGTGTAAGCCGCCGTATTGACAATAATCGAAAAACTTGGAAGCCGCCGAAGCATATCGTGCAGTTCGTCTGGATTCCGAAAGTCCACGTCATCGCGCCCAATAGCAATGACTTCAAATCCTTGTTCCAAAAGCCGATGCAGCTCCCAGCCGAGTTGTCCGTTTTTTCCCGTTAATAATATTCGCATTTCAATTCCTTTCGTAATAAAAACAGTTTTGTGTAACGTCCCACTTTGAAATCCATTCTCCGGCTTTCTCTTGGATTTCATCGCTGAAATATTCATCATAAAGCGTATTGGTCAAAGCATGATAACCGACAAAACGCGGCTGATGAAATTCTGGAGTTTCTTTCATTTTTCGATAAAAAACTTCTTCTATCGACAATCCGCCGTAACAAGTGATTTCTGAACGATACGGTAACACGTTTTCAAAAAAACAATTGGACTTCATCCAAAAGAAACGAGTGTCTGTCCAAAACCGTGTTTTATCGTGACGCAAACGGGCGTCGTGTCGAGGATCGTACATTTCTTGCCGGAGTTCGGAAAAATTTTTGACATACAATCTGCCGGTACATTTGAAAAACGAATCAATCCGATAGTGGCTGTTCTGAAGAACATAATATAAAGCGTCTAATTCCGCGCGTCCTTTTTCATGTTCTCTGGCGGTTTCGCTCGCGTCAAACGATAACGACTCAAACTTATCGGAACGAAATATCGTTTCGGGAATATGAAATCCACTCGCGTCGCAATATACAATGTGATCCAACGATTCTTCACTAATCCAACATTGAACAGCACACAAAACGTCAAGCAATCGCTCTTTGGGATCGTTCCGTCTGACCGGACATGATGGAAAAATTGCGCCGGTAAGAATTATTGTTTTCATGCTCTTTCCTTAATAAACGGACATCGTAACGTATGTTCAATCATAACAAAAGGAGAATCTTTTTCTTCTTCATGCCGGATTTCATCGACTGGATATTCGCGTTTCCAACCGCCAAACAAACGATTGGGACAGTTTATCACAAGTCCCGGCACGTCGGATATATTTTTGTATCCATGTACAACGCCAGGCGGAACAAGTATCATTGTCGGTGACAATGTTCCGCCAATAATCGTTTGACGAAGACAGCATGTCGGCGAATTTTCCCGCATATCCCAAAGCGTTACCTGAAAATCACCGGGTCCGGTAAACGCAAAATAATCTGTCTGATCGGCATGTTCGTGGGGACCGCGAGTCACATTGGGATGCGTCAAACTGACATAACACATCGCCGGAATAAAACGTTCGGGAAGTTCGTCTTCACGAAATATTTCCGTCAACCAGCCGCGATGGTCGTCGCGCCTTTTCAACAAACGCACTTCTACGCCGTCAATAATTCCATCGTTAAACAACATTTTTCACCTCGCTTTCTCGCAATAAATAGGGTTGTTGATATACCATTTCACGGTTTGACGCAAACCGGATTTCAATTTGATCGTCGGTTTCCAACCGATTTTGAGTTGTAATTTTGCCGTGTTCATCGAATAACGGCGATCATTACCAGGACGATTATCAGTCAACGTAATCAATTCTCTGGATGTTCCGATACGTTCATGCCGTTCTTCATCAACAAAATCACAAATCGTTTTCGCCATTTCCATATTCGCAAATTCCGATTTTTCACCGCCGCCGATATTATAAACTTCACCAATCTGACCATATTGAATTGCCTGATGAATTCCGCGAACATGATCGCTGACATGAATCCAATCACGAATGTTTTGACCAATGCCGTGAATCAACACAGGTTCACGCCGCAAACAACGTCCAAT
>JAIRYX010000062.1 GCA_031267635.1 Planctomycetaceae bacterium | reverse complement strand
GCGGCACTGTTGCCGCCCGAAACGGAAATCTTGCGGCTTTCCCTAATTAACGTTTGCGATTCACCGTTCCGCCATTCAAGTTCCGATTCCAAAAACGATGTTGCCGTGTCGGGTTGCGGTTTTATGGAAACGGTGATCTCCTTACCGTGTCGCGGCGTAAATTCCTCCCAAAAATTGCAACCATTCACCGCAATTGCAAACATCAATCCGTGATGGTGCAAATGATCATAAGGCGCATCACGCAAAATATTACGCCCCGACGGTGTACGCAAAATGTCAATATACGGTTTGAACGGAACATTCGCAAAACGATATTCCGCCAACGGCTTTTCGCCGTCCGTCAAAACAATTTTCGTCTGTTTTTGCTCCGATAATTGTTTCACCGTTCCGTCTGCGGTTATTTGGTAAAGATCATTATTGCGGACAACAAATAACTCATGCCCTTTGCCGTCAGGATTCGTCCGCGTAATAATATTCGTACAATAAAAGGCGTTTTGAAACGGCACGCTCTTCCACGACTTCGCCGAACGATCATAAATAACCGGTTTGCCACGCTTGTCCAACCCGTAAAGCGCGTCAAGATCACCGCCGTTTTTTCCAAGCGTCAGGCAAATTACTTGCTGCTTCAAATTTTCAACCGTTTGATTGTTATACAAAAACACAGTTCCCGACTTGTCAAAAAACACAACGTCGTCCGCCGGCGAACCGGTAACATTGCCCGTCAACAACGCAACAATATTTTTGCCCGCTTCCGGTTGCGAGGAATAGGTTTGCCATTTTGTGTTAAACGTGTAAAGCATTCCGTCGGCAACAACAACGAAATCATCGGTTCGGCTGTTCGGTTTCAACTTTATCGACGCGGCTTTCTCGAAGGCGCCGGAAACAGACTCCCAACCTTTGCCCATAATCTCCTTCGTCCAACGAAACGCTTGACCGGAAAAAGTGTTTACAAACACCGAAGGAAACGATTCCTTGTCCGACCAACGCCCCGCCGCAAATGTTTTTATGTTGCTCCCGAACGGTCCCAATACCATTTTCGTTTTGAAACTGTAAACGTGCAACGCTTTTTTCGCTTCGTCCAGAAAAAGCAACTGTTCGCTGCCTTCTTCCAAAACATCAGCGGCAAGAATCGCATTGACTTTGATATTGGGAACGGGTTGTGTAACGGAATTTGCGTCAAAGACCGAAATGACTTTATCGTCATTCAGCCACGCAACCCCAAACGAACCGGAAACTATTGTCTGATTGGAATTGATCATGACAATAGCACACAAAATAATAGATGATATTTGTGTCATAGTTTTAATTTTTTAATTGTTGATTGGTTAATGGTTTGTACGGTAGCGGGGACGTTGACGTTACATGAATTAGTCTCTCACGTACTCCCCCAACCTTCCGGCAACTACTATAAACGAATACTTTCACTTCCGCAACCTTCCGGCAACTGCCGGAAACGATTTTCTGCCTTCCGCAGACTTCCGGCAACTGCCGGAAACGATTTTCTGCCTTCCGCAGACTTCCGGCAACCGCCGGAAACGATTTTCTGCCTTCCGCAGACTTCCGGCAACTGCCGGAAACGATTTTCTGTCTTCCGCAGACTTTCGGCAACCGCCGGAAACGATTTTCTGTCTTCCGCAGACTTCCGGCAACCGCCGGAAACGATTTTCTGTCTTCCGCAGACTTTCGGCAACCGCCGGAAACGATTTTCTGTCTTCCGCAGACTTGTCGTTTTTACTTGTTTGGGTAATTTAGGGGGATTTTAAACGCGAAACACGCAAAAGTTTCGCGAAAAAGCGCGAAAAATCACGAAAACCAGAATTTCGCGTTCTTTCGCGTTTTTTTCGCGTGCTTCGCGTTCAAAAACTACTTCATGAACGCATGATCTCACCTTGTCGTTATCCTAATTTGATCGACTGTTTTTCAAAATCGAACAACGCGACTTTATTTTCCCGATGCGACAGAATCCCCATCGACAACGGGGCTTGTACGCGAACGCCAATTGAAATCGGACACATGACCTCTTGTCGGGTTTTGACACATTCGAGTAAATTTTTCCAAAGTTTTCCTGTATCGCCGTTGCCAGCCCAAGGAATTTTGATTTCTTCTTTACCTTTTGCGAACGGTACAATTCGTACGCCTTTGTCGTAATCCGCTTTTGAACCTTGAATCATTCCCCATTTGATGAGACCGTTTGTTCCGCGAATTACGGTTTCTTTGTCAACATGATTGGACAACGAGTTTGTCATTACAACAGAAGGACCGTCTTTGTAATCGGCGATGATATTGCATTGGTCTGGAACTTCGCGGTTGTACTGGAATGTTCCGCCGCCGCCGAAAACACGCACCGGAAAATCCAAACCCAACACACAAAAAACCGGCGTGTACGTGTGAACCAGCAAATCAGTTGACGGACCGCCCGCGTAATCCCAAAACATACGCCATTGGAAAAACCGCGACACCGAAAAATCTACCTTCGTTGCATCACCAAGAAAACGCTCCCAATCCAAATCGGGACCCGGTTTTGCGTTGGCATCTGGAATTGGCATCCGCTCGCCCCAATCGCCGCGACGAAAATAACCGCATTCAACTTGAACCGGTTTACCGATAATTCCGTCTTGAATGAGTTCACGGATTTTCGGGTAATTGTCGTCCGCCATGTGTTGTGTGCCGACTTGAACCAGTTTTCCTTTTTCTTTGGCAACCTGTTCAATTTTTTTCGCCAACTCGAATTGCGACCAATGCGTCAACGGTTTCTCGCAAAAGACGTCTTTTCCGGCGTTAATTGCGTCGATTGCGTGATAAGCGTGATGGTGATCCGGCGACGCGATACAAACAACATCGACATTTTTATCTTGTAAAAGGTCTTCGTGTTTGTCGTACATTTTGGAGTTTCCGGTTTTTTGCGAGGCGGCGATCAGACGCGGGCGGTAAACATCGCACACCGCAACCGGTTCGGCAACACCTTGTTTTTGGAATTGATTGATAATTCCAAGATGCGCTCCGCAACGTCCGCCGGTTCCGATAAACCCAACGCCGATGCGTTCATTTGCGCCTTTTGCTTCCTGAGCGACAATATACGGAGCCGCCATTGCCGTAGCCGCAACTCCAGCCGTAATACCTGCCGTCGATTTGAAAAATTGTCGTCTTGTGGATTTATTCATTTAGATTTCTCCTAATTTTTTTGCGCCCGATTTTTTTATTTTGGTTGGTTAAAAATTGGGCAATTGTTAGACTGTCCGCACGTGAAATTTAGGCGACCGTCGCCTTTACTTGTTGAAATTCACGGTGCGCAGTATCAAGTAAAGTAATATAATCAAGTTGCAGATCAATGTATGCTCAAGCTGTTTTGAAATTCCCGAAGTTGAACGCGCAATCGCAACAAAGTGAAATTCCAAAACGGTGGGAATATACCATAAGCCCTAGATAATTACAATACGTATTTTCTAAAAATCTCAATCAGTTGGCGAGGTTATAATTGACGTTGGCAAAATACGCCTTTAATTTTTTGTAACTATTCAGTAGTATAAAACCGTTATTTGTACAGGAGTTACAATTTGTCAAAATTAAGTGATTTATGTCAATAAATATAGGTACAAAAACCTAAGCTGCTAATATTTAAGCA
>JAIRYX010000010.1 GCA_031267635.1 Planctomycetaceae bacterium | reverse complement strand
GAGGTTGTTTTGTTAAGAAAATTAGGTGGAAATGAGGTTGAAAATACGAATCCTCACATCGAAATTGTGCCGAATTACTTATATTCTACTGAATAGTTACAAAAAATCAACGAACAATGCTTGGGCGGATTTTTTACTTAGCGTGCGTAACATGGTTTTTTAACTTATAAAACACCGTAATTTTACGCTTTCAGTGTCCAATAGCAATTATACTTCTTGCACTTGAAATTTCGGTTTTCACTGCCGTCGTTATACTGTAAAATCCTGTTTGATCTCCATTCGTAAAACCGAAAACTCAAGTGCAAGGAGTATAGCAGACTTACCACTACTGAATCAAACGCTCCGCTTATTTACACAATACCCTATCATAATCCTATCATACTTACTTTCCTTATGAACAAAGATATAAAACTCAAGATTTAACTCAAAATCGTAAAAAAAGCGAAGTGGCGGCTTGATTTTTTCTGTTTAAAAGGCACAATAAGAATTAGAAATCTTTGGTTTTACAATGCGATTTAAATATCGCAAAGTTGTGATGAATTTTAGGATTCCTTGCATGCCTCTTTTTAGATAAGAAACATCAATGCGTATTTCTCGTCAATAAAGATTTTAGGATTTCTACTATTGTAGATAGAAAAGGATTACAATTATGTTGGAAGAAAAAGCGTTTTTGACCATCGGTGATAAACGGATTGAATTGCCGGTTTTTGTCGGAACAAACGGCGATAAAGCGGTGGACATCAGTAAATTGTATGATGACCATCATTTAATCACTTATGATCCGTCGCTTGCAAATACGGCGATTTGTCACAGTAAAATTACGTTTATCGACGGCGACGTGGGAATTTTGCGCTATCGCGGCATTCCGATTGAACAATTCGACACTCCGTCGCCAAACTTTGTCGAAGTGGCATGGTTGTTGATTTTCGGGACGTTGCCGACACAGGAGGAACTGATTGATTTTCGCGTGCGGCTGACGAATAACGCGCTGTTGCATGAGGGTTTGCGTCAACGTATCGAACTGCTACCGCCGAGTGCGCCGCCGATGGCAAGTCTTTCCGCCGCGTTGAACGAAATGGCGTGTTATTCCAAAAATTATCTGACGCTCGACGACGACGAACAGCTTACCGAAGCCGCCGCGCGCATGATCAGCAAGATTCGGACTATCGCCGCGTATTCTTACCGCCGGTCGCAAGGTTTGCCGATTATCTATCCCGATCCTAAATTGCGGTATGTCGCCAACTTTTTGCACATGATGTTTTCGTATCCTTATTTACAGTACGAAATCACGCCGGAAGTGGAAGATGCAATGAATCTGATTCTCATTTTACATGCCGATCATGAGCAAAATTGCAGTACGGCGACCGTGCGTGTTGTCGGTTCGGCAAAAGCGAATATGTTTTCATCGTGTGCGTCGGGGGTCAGTGCGCTTTGGGGACCGCTGCATGGCGGAGCGAATGTCAAGGTGATGGAAATGCTCGAAGCGATTTACGACGGCGGCTTAACGCCGGAACATTGCATCGAAGCGGCAAAAGATAAAACGAATCCGTTCCGGCTGTTTGGGTTTGGACACCGCGTTTATAAAAATTATGACCCGCGCGCGAAAATTCTCAAAGCGTCGTGCGACCGCGTGTTCGCCAAAGTCAAACACAACGATCCGCTACTTGATATCGCTCGTAAATTGGAAGAGTTGGCGCTTGCCGATTCGTATTTTGCGGATCGGAAGTTGTATCCCAATGTCGATTTTTACAGCGGAATCCTTCTCCGCGCGATGGGAATTCCAACCAACATGTTTACGGTGGTTTTTGCTATCGGACGCTTACCCGGCTGGATTGCTCACTGGAAAGAACAGCACGACAATCCGACCAACCGCATCATGCGCCCGCGCCAGATTTATGAAGGAAATCAAATCGTAGATTATGTGCCGGTTAAAGACCGTGTTCGTACAAACCCGTCGCAATAATCCGCCAACGATGATAGTTTATGCAATGCTGCTCACGCTTGAAATTTTGGTTTTAAGACTA
This sequence comes from Planctomycetaceae bacterium, assembly GCA_031267635.1. Taxonomy (GTDB): domain Bacteria; phylum Planctomycetota; class Planctomycetia; order Pirellulales; family Thermoguttaceae; genus WRMR01. The sequence continues at coordinate 1,603 of JAIRYX010000010.1, read as the reverse complement.
TGTTCTTCGTTCATCATGTTTCCGAAGTTTCTCGCGTCCTTAACGCCCCTTTTCATAAAAAATAAACTTTCAAGTGCGGGCAGTATCTATTTGTGAAATAAAACCTAAAATCGTTTCAGAATTTTTTGTTGTCGAACATGGTTAGTTATTCATCATTTTAGAAATACTATTGAGTTTTGCCCGTGCAAGTTATCACTTATCCTCATCCGATTCTTCGTTACCAATGTAAACCTGTTCAAAAAATTGATCAGGAATTACGCGACATTATTGATCAGATGTTTGAAGAAATGTACAAAGGCGACGGCGTGGGGCTTGCGGCGAATCAAGTTCATCTTCCTTATCGGCTTTTTGTCTTGAATACGTCCGGCGATCAAACGAAAACAGAAAACGAGTACGTTTTCATCAATCCTGTCATCATAAAAAAACGCGGTTCGGCTGAATCGGAGGAAGGATGTCTCAGCTTTCCCGAAATTCACGCTCCGGTAATTCGTCCGACTGATATTGTCATTCAAGGCGTCGGCGCCGACGGTCAAGTTCAGGAATTTCACTGGAACGGTTTCGCCGCCAAAGCTGTTCAACACGAAACGGATCATCTGAACGGCATTACTTTTATTGATCGGCTTTCGTCGCTCCATTTGCTCAATATCCGCGAGTCGCTCCTTGAACTTGAGTTAGAATTTGACACCAACCGCCGATTAAAATTACTCCCAAGCGACGAAGAAATAGCGGCTCAGATCAAAGAAATGGAACGGAAGTATTGTTAAAAAAGACGGTAACTATTCAGTTGTCCTGTACGGCTTTGGTTTGGGTGACTGAATATAAGTAGTTTGGAATCATTTCGATATGATGAGGAAATGAGTATTTCGTATGTTTCAACCTCATTTTCCTAACAAAATAACCTCAGTAGCTCCAATGAATCCTCCCCAAAACCAACCTCGTTACCTCATCCAAAAAGAAATAATGAGGTTGATTTTTAGGAAACCGTTTTGCTACTGAGGTTGTTTTGTTAGGAAAATGAGGTGGAAATGAGGTTTGCAACACAAATAGATGCTCGTTTCGTAGTAAAACAGATGCTCGTAATAAAACAGATGATCGTTTCGTAGCAAAAATGCTTAAAACCGACTGAATAGTTACGAATTTCAACTGTCCTAACGCTCCTTATTTTCATAGACATTCCACATTTTCATATACATTCCACGGTAAGAAATTGCCATCTATCGGCGTTGATATTATTGATAGACGAAATAAAAATGCAATTTCTCACCGTGGGATGTATATATTCCCATGCGGAATTATTTACTATACTTTTTCATCTACGGAAGCGTATTGCTTTCGGATGGAAGAGCTTCAGTTGCGGATTGCAGAACCCATGTTGGCATTTCAGAATGGTCGATGACTCTTTTTTCGGAAAAGATAATCTCTATTCCTTCCGGGAGCGACCGGCTTTCTGTTGTCTCCACCTCTTCCGCATTTCCCTGACGTCTGCCGCCAAACCGCCGGAAAGAAGACATCCGTGATCCCATCTGATCGACAGACTTTGCGGAGGAAGCGAGATAGAATCCAACCACCAGAATCCGTTTCCTGTTTTCCGCCATTTGCTTTA
>JAIRYX010000415.1 GCA_031267635.1 Planctomycetaceae bacterium | reverse complement strand
CTTCGCGGTTGTGAAAAACGTCGCAAGAAACGGCGGAGCAGTATTGAGCCGATCATCGGACACTTAAAAAGCGGTCATCGTTTATGTCGCAACTTTTTGCGTGGCGTGACGGGCGATATTTTGAACGCGATTGGCGCTGCGGCGGGATTCAACATGAAGAAAATTCTACGCAAGCTCTAGCGACACTCTTCTTCTCCTTTACGTGACTTTCACGACTCCGAGAACGGATTCAGAAACTAACGGACAACACTCTTGCCCGTTCCGTGTCCGGTTGCGCAACTGTCATCAAAGAAACGGCGAACCGCCCAATTCCGAGCTGATTTTTTCGTATTCGCCTTGCTATGCCGCTTGGCTTGTGAACCAAATGAACTTGTGGCTGAAGATCGCGACGATGAAATGTTCACTGGAACTTTTTCAGGGACGACTAGTTACATTCTTTCTTTATCCGCCCGCAAATATCACGGTGAACTATCAAATATCACGGCAAAACCAGTAAATATCACGACGGAAAAGGACGTTATTAACTCTCAAAACAAGAAAAATTAACGGCAGGTAAAATTTTTTCATCTTGATTTTTTGTTGTTTTTTCGCAATTTCTACCATTTTTCGCTCTAATAAACACGCCGAATTTCTCTTTCTATTTTTTGCGTGCAAGTGTTTGGCACAGTGATTGCATTACACTTCTTTCGAAAAGATTTGTCATAAAAAATATTTTCGACAAACCACTAAACCAAACAAAAAAAAATTTGATAAAAGGATGTAGTATGCGCAAGTCAAGTCAAGTCAAGTCAAGTCAAGTCAAGGAAATTCTCGCTTCTCTGTTAGGATTTCCGCTTGTTGAACTTGTTGTCATTGCAATTTACAATCTCTGTGGAAATTGCAGCAGCAATAGACGCAAATCAGGTGGGAAATGTGTCCGTTTTGCGGCATTTACGCTTATTGAACTTCTCGTGGTCATTGCGATCATTGGAATTTTGATCGCGCTACTTTTGCCTGCCGTCCAAGCCGCGCGGGAAGCGGCAAGAAGAATGCAATGCTCTAACAGTCATAAACAAGTGGGATTGGCGTTGCACAATTATCACGATGTGAATAACGCGTTGCCTGCAACGAATAGCTATAATCGTTTTGGTAACGGCGGTACTGCTCCCGGTTACAGCGCGTTTTTTGCCCTTTGTCCCTATATCGAACAACAAGCTCGTTATGATGGAATTAAAAGCAGTTATGACACCGTTGGAGCTGGTTATCCTCATCCGTTACTTCAAGGAATTATTCCCGCGTTGCTTTGTCCATCTGACGGCGATGCGACACAACCGGGGCAAAACACAACCGGCGCCGGAGTTATTTCAAACAATGCTCGAACCAATCTCGTTCTCAATGTTGGCGACCATTTCGCTGCGAATAATGATCCAGACGCGCCTGCGTCTCAAGCGTTTGGACGTTCCCGCGCTCCATTTTATCCTACTAACAAAAACGGCGGCACGTTAGTTTGGGTTAATGTTTACAAAAATTTCGGAGCGATAACCGACGGTTTAAGCAATACAATAGGAATCAGTGAAACTCTTGGTTCAACCGCAGAAAACTCGAATGACGCCAAACGGTTTGTCGTTTATTTAGATATCACTGGTTCCGGCGGAGCAGATATGTCGCCTTATACCAAAAGTCCGGCGTTTTGCCGAGACAGCGTACTTGACAGTGACCGCCGTCACCTAAAACCAAGCGTTGTTGATGGAACCGGCGCGAATGTTCATCGCGGTCATAATTTTGCGCAAGGTTTTACATCACGGATTGGTTTTACCGCGTCTTTGCCGCCAAATTCGCCGTCTTGTAATGGTCGTTACAGCACCGATCATAACGATAACGCAAGAAACGGTTGGGGGATTTTTTCTGTAACTAGCAACCATACCGGTGGCGTGAATATCGGTTTGCTCGACGGAAGCGTGCGTTTTATTTCCGATACGATTAATTCGGGCGATCTAAACGCCATTGTAATTTCTTCCGGTCCAAGTCCATACGGCGCTTGGGGAGAATTAGCGACAATCAACGGTGGCGAAGCGGTCAGCGTGCTGTAAAAATAGATATTTGGAGAATAATGCGATGAAAAAAATTTTAACTCGTTTTTCATTAAAACGATTGTTCTTGATCATGCCGCTATTGATTGTCATTTTTTTCGGCGGTTGCGGCGATGAAAGAAGACGTCCGAAAGGAATGCCGAAATTGTACCGTTGTACTTTAAGTTTTACGCAAAAAGGGATTCCATTAACAGATGCGTTGATTTCACTTTACCCCGTTTCGCAATCATTCGCATGGACAATAAGTGGACGTACTGATAAAACAGGAACGGCTGAAATCTTTACGGATTCGTATTTCAAAGGCATGCCGGAAGGAGATTTTAAGGTCGTTGTGTATAAATCCGAAGTGGTAACTCCCGCGCCGCCGAATGTTCTTCCACAAAACGATAATGAAATTGAAAAGATTTTTGATAATATCAATCGAAACACTCATGAGTTCAGCCATGTTGATCTTCAATTTACCGATGTGAAAAAAACGCCACTAACTTTGACGGTCAAAAAACAGAAAATTAATGAAACGTTTGAACTGGGAGAAAAAGTTCGCGTCAAAATTCGCTAAAGTTTATGAAAGTTATGTTTATGTCAATGAGGTTGTTAAAAAAAACAAAACAGTTTCCAGTAGTTGTTTTTTTCTTGATTTTTTTAGCTACTGTTTCAAATAAAACGCTTTATTCCGAACAACAAGAAAGCGGGACGAAACCAAATGTTTTATTTCTTTTTGCAGATGATTTTAATGCCGAAACATTCAGTTTTTTAGGACATCCGACGGTTAAAACGCCGACATTCGACAAACTTGCAGATGAAGGCGTAGTTTTTACCAATGCTTATATTCAAGGAAGTTGGGTTTCTGCGGTTTGTCTTTCCAGCCGTTCAATGCTTAACACAGGACTTTCGCTTTGGCACGCAAAAAACAAAGTTGAAAACGCCGTTAAAAAACAAGGGACTCATACTAATATCCAAGAACTTGCGTTATGGGCACAAAGAATGAAAAAAGCCGGTTACACGACCTATTTTTCTGGAAAATGGCATGTTCCTAATATTGAACCGGAAGATGTATTTGACCGTATTGGAAAATATTATCCGGGAGGAATGCCGCCGACTGTTGATTCGGCTTATGATCGTCCTTATGAAAACAAACCGGATTCATGGTCGCCAAGCGACAGAAATATTCCCGGATATTGGGAAAATGGAAAACACCGTTCGGAAATTCAAGCAGACATCGTAATTGATTTGCTTTCAGAAGCGTCAAAACGGTCTGAACCATTTTTCATATACGCTGCTTTTAACGCTCCGCATGATCCGCGTCAATCGCCGAAGGAATTTCTTGATGAATATCCGTTAGATAAAATAGACGTACCGAAAAACTTTTTACCGGAATATACTTGGAACGAAGAAGTTGGTGCGCCGCGTTCACTTCATGGAGAAAAACTTGCGCCGTTTCCACGAACCGAATTTGCTATCAAAACACATCGCAAGGAATATGATGCAATTATTACGCATCTTGATTCACAAATTGCAAGAATACTTGACGCATTGAGAAGCTCAGGGAAAATAGACAATACTTATATTGTTTTTGCAGCCGACAACGGAATGGCAATGGGCGAACACGGGCTGATGGCAAAACAAAGCATGTATGAACATAGTTTAAAAGTACCGTTATTTGTTATTGGACGTGGAATTCCAAAAGCCAAACAAATAAAAACTCCAGTTTACCTTCACGATATTGTACCGACGATTTTAGAAATCGCTGATGCAGATTACCATGATGCAGTAGATTTCCAAAGTTTGTTACCGTTGATTCACAACGAAAAAGAACAACAATATCAATCGCTTTATGGTGCATATCAGGATCTAACTCGCATGGTTCGGCGTGAAAATTATAAATTAATAGTCATACGAAAAGCTAAAAAAATTCTTTTGTTTGACATTATTGCTGATCCTTGGGAAATGAATGATCTTTCGGAAAAAGAAGAAAATATTCCGCTTGTTCGTTCATTATTTCAAGAATTACAAAAATTACAAATACAATATAATGACACACTTGATATTCAAAAAGATTTTCCTCAATGGTTTTAAACAATACAATAAACAACACAAAGGAGTTTGTTATGAAAAAATTATTCGTTTTGAGTTTCGTTGTTATGGTTTCATTCGCGTTTGTTTTTCAATCTTATGGGGCAGATGATACCGCGAAAAAATCAGAACGTCCCAATATTATATTAATTCTGGCGGACGATTTCGGTTATGAATGTATTGCCGCCAACGGCGGTGAAGATTACAAAACGCCGAACATCGACCGGCTGGCGGAAAACGGGGTGCGGTTTGAACAGTTTTATGTGCAGCCGCTTTGCACGCCGACACGTGTTCAACTAATGACGGGACTTTATAACGTTCGCAATTACACGGTGTTTGGACAATTGCATCGTTCGCAAAAAACATTCGGCAACTTTTTTCACGACGCCGGTTACGTCACCGGAATTTTCGGAAAATGGCAACTCGGTCACGATTTAGACCTTCCGCGTCATTTCGGATTCGATACTTATTATCTCTGGCAGCATACACGGCGTCCTCCGCGATACGCAAATCCCGGTCTCGAAGACCAGGGAAAAGAGATTGATTATACAAATGGCGAGTACGGTCCCGAATTGATAGCGGGTCACGCCATGAAATTTATTGAAGACAATAAAGACAAACCGTTTTTTCTTTACTATCCGATGGTTTTGACGCATGCTCCGTTTCAGCCGACTCCCGATTCGCCGGACTGGGACGCGAAACGAATCGGCGAACAATATACCAATCCAAAACATTTCAAAGAAATGACACAATATGTGGATTTAAATGTCGGGCGCATTGTGAAAAAAGTGGAAGATTTGGGATTGACGAAAAAAACGCTCATTATTTTTCTCGGTGATAACGGAACCGGACGAGACATTATCACTCGATTCAAAGGGCAATCTTACCAAGGAGGAAAAGGGTTGCTCAACGATTCGGGGATGCACGTTCCATTAATTGTGAGTTTTCCCGGAACGATTAAACCGGGAATCGTTAATACAAATCTGACGGATTCCACCGATATTTTATCGACAATCAGCGAAGCCGCCGGAATTTTTTTGCCGAAAGAAATTCCTTTTGATGGAATCAGTTTTTATCCGCAGCTTCTCGGACGCGATAATACGGCAGTTCGTGATTGGAGTTATACGTGGTATCTCGGTCAACGAAAGTCGGGCGAAGAATCGGTTTTCGTTCAGGATAAACAATACCGCCTTTATCCCAACGGAAAATTCTTTGATAGAATCCAAGATCAGCAGGAGAAAAATCCGCTAAAACCGGACTCAGCAAAAGAGGCGTATGAAAAACTTCAAAACGCTTTAGATCGTTATAAAAACGCCCGACCGGAAAATATTCAAAAAGCGCAAGCGATTTCAGCAAATCAATAAAATTTTGATTGTTTTATATTCCTTGCACTTGAAATTTCGGTTTTCACCGAGGTTGTTATACCGTAAAATCCGGTTTGATCTCCATTCATAAAACCGAACACTCAAGTGCAAGGAGTATAGAAATACAATATTGGTAAAAAATGCAATCCCTCAAAATCATCGTGTCCAGTTGGAACACAATAGCATTTCGTTTCTAAAAGGAAAGGTATAACAATGAAAGTTGTTAGTTTCACGCTAACGTTGCTTATCTTAACCGCCGCGTTTTCGCAGGCGGCAGACAAGCCGAACATTTTGCTGATTCATGCCGACGACGTCGGCTGGGGGGATTTTACCGCTTACAATCCCAACAGTAAAATTCACACGCCGGAAATCGACCAGTTGGCGAAAACCGGTATTAAGTTTAAGTATCCGTGCATAAATAATCTATCAAAAGCGACCTTGTCTATTCCCAGCAAATATGATATACTCCTTACATGCAAAACGATATTGTAAGCAACATTCGGGATAAATACAATAGTATTTCCGGTTTTTTTAACGAACGTCAAAAACGTCTTTGGGCGGCAGCCGAATCCAAAT
>JAIRYX010000414.1 GCA_031267635.1 Planctomycetaceae bacterium | reverse complement strand
ATAAGGAAATAAATAAAATAAAAAATATCATTTATTGTCATTATAGGTGACAGCCAAAACGGCACACCCGTTGACAAAAAATGAACACACAAGCGCGCCGTTTTCGCTGACACATGACCTTTAATTATAGGTTTTCATAACCGCCTTGCCGTTCGCATCCGTTCCCGTAATCGCCTGAAACTTTAACGGCGGGTCGGAAACCAACTCGACAACTGCATTTTCCAGCGGCGTGCCTTCTGATGTTACGGTGATCGTTACCGGATACAACTTCGGCAAATCTTTGGGCTTGGCAGAGTCGCCGCATCCCGCGACAAAAAATAACGCTCCAAGCGATAAAATGAAAATATTTTTGTTCTTGATCATGATTGGGTCTTTCCTATTTGATTGAGTTTTTTATTGACGAAAAATGGCAAGAATGGCAACCCGAAACATCAGCGACGGGACGCCATTCTTTGACACGAAAAACGACGGCAGGTGAAATTTTTCCGAAAGTCCGCCTACCTTTCTTCTTGTTGTTTATACTCAAGCTACTTTAAAATTCATGGAGCTGAACACGGTAGCGCAACAACGTGAAGCGGTTGCTCAAGGGCGAATCCTACCGCCCATACCGGCTCCGGTATAATATCTCTGACGTTTTCCATCGAAATTACAACGACTTACTTTCTCCACCTGACGGCGTTCCCATTGCGCCCCAAACACCGTAATGACTTTGTCCCGCCAAATTTTTACCTTGTACTGCTTCGGGTAAACCATTACAGTCAACGCTCTCTGCAACAAAGCTGCATGAACCGTCTGCCCGTCCGGTATTGACTCCGCCGGTATGATTACTACTCGCCGTGTAAAGTCCCCAACATCGTTCCGTATTGTTGTTTTTCGGACAAGTCGGCGCATTCGGCGGCATAATAGTTGAAAAACCACTGTATAAAATCAAACCATCCAAATAACGCGAACAACGTCGTTGACTAGATGCGCTCTTTAATGTGTTGCCGTTTGCTCGTTGTAAACAGAGTTGTGGTCTAATGTTCGTTCCGCTCTGAATATCCGTACTGCCGGCGTCGTTAGCCACGCCGCCTTTTACGCGAGCGTCATTGGCTCCTAAGCTTGCGACACATTCGCTGATAGCGATTGTGTTGCTTGTTCCATCAGTGATTGATCCCATATTCTTCCAATATAAAGGATAAAACAACCCCCGCGATGAAACATCGTTATGACCGCCGCCAACGTGATTGCCGTCAGAAACTTCCAACGCCCCATCACCGTATGAAACAACGATATTTCCTTTAGCTCCATTGGGACCCGGCGTTTTTGCGTCGCCATCCGAAGGGCACAAAACTGTCGTAAAGTTTACTTGCGTCTCGGAAAATCCCGATTGTCCGCTTGCGGGCCACGGCTGATTTGTTTTTGAACGGATGGCGTCGAAACTTGCAGACGCTTCGATAAACGGGAGCAAACAGTAGGTTGCACTCCAACGTCCGTCATTACCTCCGTGACACGGATTAAACGCTGCCGGAAATCCCTGATGTGCGTCGTGGTAGTTGTGAAGCCCAAGCGTCCACTGTTTCATGTTGTTGCTGCACTGCATTCGTCGAGCCGCTTCGCGCGCGGCTTGAACTGCAGGCAACAGAAGCGCAATCAAAATTCCAATGATCGCAATCACCACGAGTAATTCGACCAGCGTAAAACCGCTGCGAACAAAAGATAGTTTTCCAAATCGGGCAGAAATGCTCGCAATAACACGGGCAAAAAAGAGTGTAATCATACGTAAAACATGGCTTATTGACCATTTTACGCCCCCCCCCCCCCCCGATATGTTTTGACATAATCCAACCAAATTAAACGCTTTGTTCAATTTTTTCATTGCTGAAACTCCTTACTTTTTAAGTTTTTTGAAACAGTAAAGACAAAAATCACAGTGATTTTGTCCTTCAGTAAATGACCTTAACAATATTATGTACAGCTAAATTAAACCTGTCAATGCGGATTGTTGGAATTTGAGGAGATTTTCTTAAAATATTCAAAATATTTCAAAAAAGGAAGGAATGTGTAGGAACAAAAAAGACTTTGGAGATACGATAAACAGGGAATATCTTGCTGTTGCTTTTTGTCAAGTCTTTCCTATAATGGAAAGTGATTATTGTGTTGCGTTTTTCATCAAATGTCCATGGAGGAAATCCAAAATGAAAACGTAACGAGCTTTTCGCAAAAGACGCAAAATTAACCCAGTTTTAATACCAAAGCGGGTTTAATACAACTCGGATTTTAATACATAAATGACCCAAGCTTTAGCGATACAGTGGATTGACGGTCGAGAGGAAAATGTTGACCGAAAAATGTCGGAGTTGCGGCAAAAACTTTCGCCGCGTGGCGATATTGTCAGCACGGCGGGACGGCGTCGGACTATCGAAATTTTCGGTAAGCCGCTGACGCCGCAACAAATTGTCGAGATGATTTGTCGTGACATTGACAAACACGGACTGTCCGCGCTGCTAGATTACAACAAGCGAATCGACCGCGCCGAAATAACGCCGGAAATGTTGCGGGTCAGCGAAGCGGAAATTGTCGCCGCGCATCAACAGGCGGATCCGGCGTTTCTACAAACATTGTGTAACATTCGGGAAAATATTTGGACATTTCAGTCGGCGATTTTACACAAAGACGTGCGTATTGAGTGTCGCGGCGGTTATATTGCCGAGCGTTACCGACCAATGCGGCGTGTCGGCATTTGCGTGCCGGGTGGCATGGCGGCGTATCCTTCGACGGTTTTAATGACGGCGGTTCCAGCACAGGTCGCCGGTGTGAAAGAACTCGCGGTAATCGCTCCGCCGACAAAATTTGGTTCCAATAATCCCGATTTGCTTGCGACATGTTGGGAACTCGGAATTAAAGAAATTTATCGCATGGGCGGAGCGCAAGGAGTCGCCGCGCTCGCTTACGGTATTACAATCAACAAAGGCGAGCCGAACGAACAAACGCTTATTCCGAAAGTCGATAAAATCGTCGGACCGGGAAATTTGTTTGTGGCGTTAGCGAAAAAATTTGTTTTCGGCGAAGTCGATATTGATTCCATTGCCGGACCAAGCGAAGTTGTGATCATTGTCGATTCCACGACCGAACCGGAATACACCGCGTTTGATATGTTGGCACAAGCGGAACATGCCCCCGGTGCGAGCATTTTGATTGGTTGGGATAAAAAATCTCTCGAAAAAACGGTTGGCGCAATTGAGAAACAATTGGCGCATGTTGAACGCGGTGAATTGGCACGGCAGTCGCTGGAAGATTTTGGCGCGGTGATTGTTGTCCGCGACGCGGAAGAAGCATGCGTTGTAACCGATGCGATTGCGCCGGAACATTTGCACATTGCGACGCAAAACGCGGAAGAACTTGCCGACCGGATTTCGTGTGCCGGCGCGATGTTTTTAGGGAATTACACGCCGGTAGCGGTCGGCGATTACGCTGCCGGACCGTCGCACGTTTTACCGACCAGCGGTACAGCGCGGTTTGCGTCCGGTTTGACATGCAACGATTTTTTACGGGCAAATAGTCTATTGCATTTCGAACGTTCCGGTCTTGCCGTTATGGCAGACGACATTCAGCGGCTCGCAACGAAAGAAGGACTCACCGCACATCGTGCAAGCGTTGAAGTACGACTGAAAGAAAAAACATAGAAAATAGGTAACTATTCAGTTGCTCAAAGCCAATAAATCCGCACTTGGGTAATTGTACAGTTACTGTCAATTTTACCGAAAAATATTATTATTGCCGCCCTTATTTATGAAATTCCCTTAGTAGCCACTAATTGCGCTAATATGCGCCCTTATTCCCTTATTTTTTACAACCCAGGCGACGAAGACGCACAAAGGTTGTTCGTTATAAATCCTTGGTGCGACTTTTTTGCCTTTGCGGTAAAAAAATCAGGACATAAGGGCGCGCGTTTGGGGACTTGGTTGGCTACTAAGGGAAACTTGATAAATAAGGGCGGCAATAGTAAAGTCGTTCGGATAATTGCAATGGTAAAGTCTTCTTTGTAACTCTACAGACGCCCAGTGCGGATTTATTTGGTTTGAGCGACTGAATAGTTACGTTAGTTTTTTCTTCTCATCGCACTATGAAATTCAGTTTTTATTTTTTTTGACAGGATTTACAGGATTTCATTATATCCTGACAACCTGTTATCCTGTCTTAAAAAGATGAATTTCATAGCAACTTCGGTATACAATGCTGATTACGAATATTACGAAGAGTTTTTTCTGTTTTTGTTTTGGTCATTTGAAATTTATTCTATTTCTAATTGATTAATTTTGATAGGGTAAAGAGGATTGTCTCAATGTATTTTACCATGTCGCAAGTTAAAAACGGTACGGACAAACTTTCGCATACCGCTACAAGTATGTCCGTACCTAACGGTTTTACCTTGCCAAAGCAAGGATGGAATTGAACCTGTTTGACAAAAACTTCTCTATCAAATTGTCAAGCTAAGGACAAACGCAA
>JAIRYX010000409.1 GCA_031267635.1 Planctomycetaceae bacterium | reverse complement strand
ACAACGGTTGGAATAATAATTTTATTCCGCTTCAAATCCTGTTCGTATTTGTCGAGGAAATCCTTAAAAACTTCGCTCATTGCGAAAGAAGTATCAAGTAATATCACGTAGGATTGAACAGCTTGGTCAAGTGAAATAGACATCAGTTTATATGACAAAAATAGCAATGAATTTTAAGGGAACGTCCGTTTTCATGTTAGGAACAAACAAAAACGTTTTGCTTGTCCGGTGAATCATTTTTTACCACGAAACACGTGAAATTCATTTTTCGCGTATTTCGCGTTCTACTAATTTTTAATTTCCTCTCCCGATTTACCGCCCGCATCACGGAGAATTTCTTTCTTTTCTTCGGTATCCGCCAATTTGAGCGGTGTTGAACCATCATTAGTTTTTGCATTGACATCCGCACCTTGCTCAAGCAAAAACTTTAACACCTCAACATGGGAATTATATGATGCCGCACGATGAATCGGAGTCCAGCCGGAATTATCTTTTGCATTGACGTCCGCACCTTGCTCAAGCAAAAACTTTAACACGTCAACTTTGTAATTATTTGACCCCGCAAAACAAATCGGAGTCAAGCCGTAATTATCTTTTGCATTGACGTCCACACCTTGCTCAATCAAAAACTTTAACACGTCAACATTGGAATTATTTGATGCAGCACGATGAATCGGAGTCAAACCGTAATCATCTTTTGCATTGACATCCGCACCTTGCTCAATCAAAAACTTTAACACCTCAACATGGGAATTATTTGACGCCGCAAAATGAATCGGAGTCAAGCCGTAATTATCTTTTGCATTGATGTCCGCGCCTTGCTCAATCAAAAACTTTAACACGTCAACATTGGAATTATTTGACGCCGCACGATGAATCGGAGTCAAGCCGTAATTATCTTTTGCATTGACGTCCGCACCTTGCTCAATCAAAAACTTTAACGCGTCAACATTGGAATTATTTCACGCCGCAAAATGAATCAGAGTCAAGCCGTCATTATTTTTTGCATTGATGTCCGCGCCTTGCTCAATCAAAAACTTTAACACGTCAACATTGGAATTATTTAACGCCGCACGATGAATCGGAGTCAAGCCGTCATTATCTTTGGCATTGACGTCCGCACCTTGCTCAATCAGAAACTTTAACACGTCAACATTGGAATTATCTGACGCCGCACGATGAATCGGAGTCAAGCCGTCGTTATCTTTGGCATTGACATCCGCACCTTGCTCAACCAGAAACTTTAACACGTCAACATTGGAATTATTTAACGCCGCACGATGAAGCGGAGTCAAGCCGTAATCATTATCTTTTGCATTAACATCCGCACCTTGCTCAAGCAAAAACTTTAACACGTCAACATTGGAATTATTTAACGCCGCAAAAAAAATCGGAGTATAGCCGTCATTATCTTTGGCATTGACGTCCGCACCTTGCTCAATCAGAAACTTTAACAAGTCAACATTGGAATTATCTGACGCCGCACGATGAATCGGAGTCAAGCCGTCGTTATCTTTGGCATTGACGTCTGCGCCTTGCTCAAGCAGAGACCTAATGAATTCAATACGACCGCAACTCGCTGCATAATGTAGTGGCGTTTCGCCTTCATTATCGCCCTTCTCGACGAGAAATTTCAACACGTCAACATTGGAATTATTTAACGCCGCAATAAGAATCGGAGTCAAACCGCTTCCCGTTTTTTCATTTACATTCGCCCTTTTCTCAATCAAAAACTTCAACACGTCAACATTGGAATTATTTGACGCCGCAAGATGAATCGGAGTCCAGCCGTTATTATCTTTTGCATTGACGTCCGCACCTTGTTCAATCAAAAACTTTAACAAGTCAACATTGGAATTCCTTGACGCCGCACAATGAATCAGAGTCAAGCCGCTTTTCGTTTTTTCATTTACATTCGCCCTTTTCTCAATCAAAAACTTCAACACCTCAACATTGGAATTATTTGACGCCGCAAAATGAATCGGAGTATAGCCGTTATTATCTTTTGCATTGACGTCCGCACCTTGTTCAATCAAAAACTTTAACATGTCAACATTGGAATTATCCGATGCCGCAGAATGAAGCGCAGTCCTGCCGTCATTATCTTTTGTGTTTACATCCGCACCGTTTTCGATCAGATACTTCGCGATTTCAATACGACCGGACATCGCTGCGTCATGTAATGTTTTACCCTCGTAGTTGATCTTATCAATCAAGACCTTCAATCCGCCGCTGGCGATAAACAAGATGCCGATGATAATTACGGTGGCAATTCCAAAAACAATAGCAAGACTTTCTACTAGTGGTTGTCCTACTTCCAGTGTTTGCAGTTCTTTGTAATGCGAAGACTCTCTTGCTCCTGTTTCCGCTAAATTGTCCAGTGCCTTTTCAAATCTTTCCAACTCATTTTTACTGGTTACAACACCTGTTTTGATATCTTTCCACTCCGAAGAGAAATTGATAGAACCTTTCCAACTGGGTGCATTCATTCTACTACAATAATGTTCTACAATATCCGGTTCATCACCGATGGTATATTTGTGGTTGTTTTTTACGTAGTATTTTGCGTCCGCGCACACTTGGTTGCGTAAACTTTGTTGCATTCGCAGATTGAGATGCCAATTGATCCCCCAAAAAGCGGCAATCAATCCCGGCACAAGTACCAGACTAAGAAAGACAAGTCCCCAACCCCAATTTCCACGATAAAATTTATCCACACCGAGAAACCCAAGAAACAACTTGAGATATCTGTTTGTCTTATAATCTATCTTGCAATTTCTTTCAGAGTACGTTTTTTTCTGGTTTTCACTTTGAGACAAAGTGGAACAACCGCAATGAGGACAAGCAACAGCTTTATCCGAAACTTCTTTTCCACAATCTGAACAATACATTTTAATTTTCCTTTCAATAAAAGGTTTGTTAAAGTTGAATTTGACGAAGACAACACATCTTCGCCTTTCCAAAAAAATTTGTTTTTGTTTCAACAAAATATACTCAAGCTATTTTAAAATTCATGGAGCTGAACACGGAATCGCAACAACGTGAAGCGGTTGTTCGAGGGCGAATCCTACCGCCACCGGCTTCGGTATATCTCTTCAAAATATTGTACAAATTTATAATTCTCGTCTTGTTAATTTAAGGAAGAGATACCATCCGGGAATAAAATTTTCCGACGCAAGTTTGATTTCGATAGTTTGTGAACCTTCAATAATCAAGACGGGATAGGTCAACCGATTGAGATCGGTTTTAACGTTCGTAACTTCATCAAAGTTCATTACTTTTTTTGGCTTTCCGACCGGTTGATAAATCACGGCTTTGTCGGTCAACAAAACATCTGTTATCCAATTTACTTCTTTTTTTGTTTCCAATTCACGTTCCATACGACTGGCAATGGATTCGGTAATTTTGTCACGAACGGTTTCATAGTTTTCGATTCCCAGCCAGTGTTGAAAATGTAAGTCAATTTTGCCGCCGCCGACTTCTTCCTGTGGAAAGATTACAAATTGATATTGATTAACTTTTACTCCTGTCACAACTCCGTCAGCGGCACCGTAGGCGTTGTTAGTCATCGCTGTCCAAATAAAAGAACGGATTTGATTGTACATAATAATCCGCTTATTTTGCCCGCGAATCAGTTCCAATCCGTTTTCATAAAATTTTTTGGTAGGAACACAACAGACCTGATACCAAGACAGCATTCCAAGTCCAACGCAAAAAATAGTCATCAAAACTCCCATGACAACCGCAAATCCCTCTCCTTGTTGTATTCCCATAACGCAAACACCAATCATTACGGGGGTACAGAGTGTCATAAAAAGAGCCATGAGTAACATAAAGCAGGAGTATCCTTTCGGTTGAAATAAAAAATCGCCCAGTTGTTTGTTAGTATTATTGTTATTTTGCATGTGATTTTTAATAAAAATGGTTAAGGGTTAAGTACAATGATTAAAGAAACATTGACCGTTAAAGTTCAATTTGACAAAGACAACACATCTCCGTCTGTCCCACAAAATTTTTCGTTTTTTTGAATTAACGTAACAAAAAAACGTTTGTCATGTTTTGTTGTTGTTTATCTTAACGATGATTGATTTGATGTAACTATTCAGTAGTATGTAATTCTGAAGTAACCGTTCATGGTGTTTTTTCTTTTTTGTATTAATTTGGCGTATTCCACTTTCAACCACCCCCTAACCCCTCCGAAGGAGGGGTAGGGGTGGTTTCTTAAAATGATAAATGATCCATCTGGCATTTTATCTCTATATCTAAATCTTTTTTGATTGTTACTGAAATCTCTCGTACCCGACTGAATAGTTACGATTTGATTACGTTGATTGTTTGTACAAATAAGTAATTACAAAAATCATCATTAGACAAAAAAATCATTTGCCCGCATTACGCAAAATTTCTTTTATCTCCTCGTTCTCTGCAACATCCAGCGCAGTTTTACCGTCATTATTTTTTGCGTTGACATCCGCCCCTTTTTCAAGCAAATACTTCACTACTTCAAGATGACCTTCCTGCGTCGCGAGATATAGCGGCGTTGTACCGTATTGATTTTTTGTATTGACATCTGCCCCTTTTTCAATGAGAAATTTCACAACGTCAACATTGGAATTATTTAATGCCGCAACAAGAATCGGAGTCCAGCCGTCATTATTTTTTGCGTTTACATCCGCACCTTTCTCAACGAGAAATTTCACAACGTCAACATTGGAATTCTTCGCCGCAAAATGAATCGGAGTCCTGCCGTCATTATTTTTTGCGTTGACATCCGCGCCTTTTCCAACGAGATATTTAACAACATCTAATTTGCCGAACAGAGCCGCATCAAAAAGAGGTGTTTCACCATTGTTGTCTTTTGCATTTACGTCAGCACCTTTCTCAACAAGATATTTAACAACTTCTAATTTGCCTGACCAAGCCGCCGCCTTAAAAAGGGGTGTTGTGCCATCGTTGGCTTTTATATTGACATTCAAACCTTTTTCCTCAACCAGATATTTAACAACACCTAAATTGCCGGAACAAACCGCATCAAAAAGAGGTGCCTCGCCATATTCATCTGTTACACTGATATCTGCACCTCTTTCAACAAGGTATTTGACTACGTCCACATTGGCATGTGTTATTGCGAGCAAGAGAGGAGTTTTTTTACTGCCTTGATGATTTTCCGCTTCCAACAATTTCACGGCTACATTACAGAGAAAATCTTTGATTTCTACCGATTCAGCATAATCAAACGGCGTTTTACCTTTATCATCTTTTGCATAGACATCAGCTAATCTTCCACCAATAAGAATCTTGCATACTTCAACATTTCCTGATGCCGCAGCAACATGAAGTGGTGTCTTCCCATAATCATCGCTTTTCACAATTGCACCAGCATCGATAAGAATCTTACATATATCAGCATTACCTTTATCGGCAGCAATGTGAAGCAGTGTCCAACCGTGATCCTTTTCATAATTCACATCAATGGAGTATGACGAGTCGATAATTATAGATTTTATGCATCCGCTGATACCTATTCTATATCTTTTTTCTCCTTCTCCTTTGCGCATTTCTTCGTAGTCAGTAATTATCTTTTTACAAGCTATGACATCACTTTCTTGAACGGCAGTCTCAAGTGCATTCTGATAGTAACTCGATTTAACTGAGCTTATTCCAGAGAATACTGCCATAAAAATTAGTAATACCGCAACTGCGATACAGAAAAGATAGAGTCCTTTGAAACTTCCCAATAATATTGCTACATATCCTGTTTTCTTTTTTGAATTTGAGGAATAGGCATGTTCTTGAGGTAAGGAAGCTGCCTGTTGTTGTGATGGGTTAGCATCGTAATTTTCTGAGTTTTGAATTGCCACGCCACAATTTGGACAAGCAACAGCTTTATCCGAAATTTCTCTTCCACAATCTGAACAATACATTTTCAAAGTTCCTTTCAATAAAAGGTTTGTTAAAGTTGAATTTGACGAAGACAACATATCGCCGTCTGTCAAAAAATTTCCGTTTTGGAATTAACGTAACGGAAAAAACGTTTACCATGTTTTTGTTTTGTTTACCGCAAAGGCGACAAAGTCGCACGAAGGTTTTTTAGAAATTCCTTTTTCGCCTTCTTCGCCTTTGTGGTATTTAATATTCGCGGATGTGTTTTATTCGTCTAGTATCGTATCAACCCAACTTGCCCTTGTTTCTTTAATTTCTTCTGCTTTTTGAAAATCGGCTTCTGCGTGGTATGTATCACCCTTTGCGGCGTAAGCCAGACCGCGATTGGTATAAGCCGTAGAATATTGAGGAAACAATCGAATCGCTTGTGTAAAATCGTTGATAGCACTCTCGTAATCGCCTTTTTTAGCGTAAGCGGCACCGCGAAGTTTATAAGCTCTTGCTGATTCCGAGTCCAACCGAATTGCCTGAGTGTATTGGTTGATAGCACGATCATAGTAGCCCATCTTTTCGTAAGTGTTGCCGCGAGCGACATACCTGCTATAAGTTTTGGCGGGGCAACCGGTCAACAATAAAACGGACACAAACGATACGATTAAAAGTGTTGTGAAAATTATTTTTTGCATTTTAAGTTTTCATGTTCGGAACAAACAAAACCGTTTTGCTTATCCGGTTAATAATTTTGCAACGCGAAATAACACGAAGCTATTTTTCGCAACCTTTCGCGTTTTAAAAATCCGCTCTGGAGCGGTTACAAGTTTTAAGTAAACGAATGCTGGCACAAACATGTACCAGAAAAACAGCCGTTACAATTTGCTTTATAATGAGGTAAACATTTATGTAATCTGAATTGATCCTATCTGCAAAATTGCCGCCCATTGTTTTACTAATGATTATGCCATACGGTAATTCCGTTAAAGAAAACAAACAGAACAACGTTACTATAACCACAACACAAATGTTTCCTTGTCCGTTCCGTCCTGCTGCCTTATTCAAATCCTCTGCCCATTTGCGAAAGACGATAAAATACGAAACAGGAGGCAATATAAGCGAAATGAATGCGGCAACACATGGTTGGAACGTAGCAACAGAAACCGGTATTGCCTTCCACATCGCTACGACGAGAAAAAACCAAATTACATTACTGGGTAAATTGTAAATAAGTAATAATACAAGCATACATACATTTTCATTTTGACCGTAAAGTTCAAGGACATTCTTTACAATCATATCATCAAAAATTTTTACTACTGTCAATTCATTGAACCAATCACACGTAATAAAAAAGAACCAACAAAAATGCAGAACACTCAGTGTCAATACCAGTGTTGCACTCTTGTTCCAGTAAAACAATGGTTCATTCTCCGCCTCCGGTTCAAATAGATAACCATTTTTGTAACGGTCATAATACTCTTCAATTGTTGTACCAATCTTGTCCGCAGTAGCATCGAAACCAGTAAGAGATATTTCCTCTATCTGTTCGACATTTTCTATATTTTCCTTTCCGGCACTTTGAACGTCTTTAGATTCATGCGACGTTTGTTGTTTGTGAATACGGAGATTTCTCCCTTTTCTTTCTATTGCATCAATGTCTTGCCAAGAAAAAAATCGTTTATCCGATTCAATAAACATTGCAGGGAAATTATAAGAATTAGCGACGAAACCATGAGTATCTGTAGCGGTACAATAATCCATATAAGACAACCCATCGGGTGTTATTTCCACTTTTCTGCGACGGATAAGTGTTTGGAAGCCGACAAGAAAAGGATAGATTGCAAGAAGTCCACTAATAATAAAAAAACTGAGCATCACGCTACGGTTGTCTAATTGTCTCCACAATAATCTTCCTAAAAACGGATAAGCAATAGAGAGTAATCCTGTGCCAATAAAAACGACGCATAAACTACCAACGGTTGCCAATATACTTTTCTCAAAAATGATGCGGGAATATTTAGAGATCACAATCGGTGGCTGATACAATGATGATTCCATCGGATATTCTGTTTTCGGTAATGGAATCGGATCTCTGGAAATACCAATGAAAATTAATGTGAAAACATAAAAAACTGCTTCAATGATAAACAACGGAAAAAACAACAGTACACACAACAGTCTAAAATTAGCTTCCCGCCAACCTTTTTCCCTTATAGTCGTTGCAAAAACTCCCAATGCTCCTGATAATAAACATCCAACTAGAACGAATGCCCAATAAGCAATAACTGTATCTTGGTTACGCAAGTAACATACAAGTCCAAATGCAAGACAAGGAAATACCAGAACTAAAAACAGGCAAACAAAAGTGCTTAAACATGATCGTAAACACCAATGCAAATAAGCGTGAATCAGGGATTCCTTTGTTCTTTGATAAATGGATTTGTTATTCATATAATTACCTCTCAAAAGTTAAATATTTCAAGTAGGAACAATCAAAACCGTTTTTGTTGTTCCGGTTTAGTTATTATTGAAATCTTATAACTGTGCCTTTAGTAGCACAAATCGGCTATCGACATTCCTTTATGCCTTTAGGGAATTTCTAAAAACCTTCCTTAATCGAACAACGTCAGTTCATGCGTCTTGAGTAGCACAAATTGGCATAATAAATTATTGCCTTTATGTTTTGTCTTCGTAAAAAATCAAGGTATAAAGACGCAAATGATAAACATTCACCGCTACTAAAGGCGCACTGGACTAACATAACTCCTAAATGGATGTTTAGAAGTTGAGAATACCGGATTTTAAAGTGCAAAGAGTATATAATTTCAAAATACATATTTATGGCATTTTTCTAAAAAACTAAAACTCCACCAAATGTGAAATAAATAGTTATTTTTTTCTAAACCAAGCCACGCCCACTCTAATTACCTGTACTAAAAAAACTAATAAGACAATCCTTAAAAATTTTGAGTTCGGCAAAAATCTTTCCAGATACATCATCACAAGTAGGATGAGTACCATAACAAGTGCAGCGCCGCCAAAACCATGAAATATCCCACCAACTGTTGACACATGTTCTTCATTGAGCGGAGACATTTTTTGAACACATTCTTCGTTGTTCTGGACTGTTTCTTCTTTTACCTCCAATTCCGTAAATTTTCGACAGGATTTATAAGCGTTGATATGTGCGCAAATCTTGCGTCCTTTTAGAATCCCGTTACTCGTGAGAAAACGAAATGTAATTTTTCCGCCGCCTGATTCTTCTTGCGGAAAAATAGTAAGAACATCTTTGATGAGTTTTAGATCGTCACCGTTGCTGCAATCCATTTCACAACTCAAAATTTGGTCGTACATCACTACGCGGAGTTTTCCTCTTCTAATGTCTTCCAAGCCATTTGCGTAAAACCGCAGTGTTGGAATTTTTAAAAAGAGATAAAAAAACTGAACAGCCGAAAAGAGAGGTACAAATATTAATATTATAAACAGGAAATAATCATTCGGTTTTATAATACTTTCCTTCACAATAAAAAATACGCATCCTGTTCCACAAAAACACATCAGCGCAAAAAAAACTGCCATAATAAGCGCAAGGATTCTGTTTTTTGTTTGAAACAAAAATTTTCCGAGCTGTTCACGGTTCAAATTATCATTCGACATTTTCAATGTCTCCTTATTTTAATTGTTATTAAAAAGCTAGTTGGTGGTAAAAGGTAGGCGGCGTTTTGCCTCCCCAAAAAGTGAAATAATCAGCGTTTTTTAGCGTGGTTCGCGTTTGAAAGTTCGCTTTAGGAATGGTTACAATATTTTTTATTTCATTTCCTCTCCCGATTTCCCGCCCGCATCACGGAGAACTTTTTGGATTGCTTCTGATTTGGCAACATCAAGCGGCGTTTCACCGTCGTTATACTAATTTTTTCTTCATTGTTTTTTTTCCTTAAATTTTAAGGTTTTCATATTTTGAACAAACAAAACCGTTTTTGCTTGTCCGGTGAATCATTTTTCAACGTGAAACTCGCAAAATAACACGAAACTCATTTTTCGTAACCTTTCGCATTTTTTAACGTTTTGGTGTTTTAAAAATCTGTTCTGTAGTTATAAAACTTCGTGTGAATGAGTACGAGTTTTCAGTAAACGGATACAGGCACAAACATATGCCAGAAAAACAGCCGTTGTAATCAGATCTATAATATCTATAATTAAAAAAACATGCCGCCAATTATCTTCATCTATTGGCCATATTAAAGAAGTAGGTAGCAATATTAAATACCACAACAACCAAAACAACGTTACGACCGGTACTAAACAAATATCTCCTTGCCCGTTCCAATTGGCTGCTTTATTCAAATCTTCCGCCCATTTACGAAAAACAATAAAACAGCCCCAAAAAGGAATAAGCGAAATGAAGGCAGCAACAGATGGTCGGAAAGTGGCAACAGAAACCGGTATCGCTTTCCACATTGATCTGACAAGCAGAAACCAGATCATGCAGATGAGTAACCAAACAATGAGATCAAATATTTCCTGACTTACATTTTGACAGCAAAACTTAACGACGATCTTTTGAACAAAAAACCAGTCACATGATATAAGACTCCATATCCAGTACAGAACACTCAGCGTCAATACCATCGCTATACTGTTGTTCCTGTAAGAAAACGCCTCGCTCTCCGGTTCTTGTTCAAATAAGTAACCGTTTTTGTAACGGTTATAATATTCTTCAGCCATTGTCCCGATCTTTTCCGCTTTGGCGTCAAAACCCGCAAGTGAGATTTCCTCTGTCGTTTCAGTATCTTCTGTGTTTTCTTTTCCGGTATCTTGCATATTTTCAGGTTCCTGCGCCGTTTTTTTTCTGTAAATACGAAGTGTTTTACCTACTCTTTCCAATGCGTTAATATCCTGCCATGAAAAGAAACGTTTATCCGATTTGGTAAGTAATCCAGGCAATTCATTAGCAATCGAAAAAAGACCAGAGCCACAGTAAGTGTCCCAAAAATAATTCAAATATGACAAACCGTCGGGCGTCAATTCCACTTTTCGCCGACGGATGAGAGTTTGTAATCCAGCCCAAAAAGGATAGGATACAACAAGAATAGCAGGAATAACAATGGGCGGCTTAGCTAGACTTTTTTTATATAATTCCATCTCGAAAACAACCACCAAAACAATGCAAAGCAATAGCATTCCGATTAAAACGATGCATAAACTGCCCATTGTCGTCCAGATACTTTTTTCAAAAATGATGCGACGATATTTTGAAATCACAATCGGCATGGGCAATGATGGTTCCATCATAGATTCTGTTTTTGAAGAGAGAACCGGATGTCTGGAAATATCGTCGAAAATCACAGCAATAGCAAAATTTCCAATGGCAAGGACGATGCCAATCAAGAACAAAAAGATGATCAAAGTTATAATTGCTCCAGAAATCCCTACGAAAGCAAAAAGACTGAGTTCTGGTAAAATTTCAAAGAAATCAATACAACCATCATAACCGTTTATACAAAAAAATACCAAACCCGCAACAAATGAAGCAACACCGATAATAATCAATGCCGCCGCCTGTTTCCGCCGCCCCTTGGAGTTTTTCTCCTTGTTAAGATTCAATCCGCCGAGTATCCAGCCGACAATTGGACAGAAAAACGACAGGGCGCAAAACAAAATGATCAGCCCGGCGTTCCACGCAGTTTTGATGCTCTCGGCTTTTTCCGCCTCTTCAATATGAGATTCACAAAGAGTTTTTTTCATTTTCCTTTTCCTTATTTTTAAGGGTTTCATATTTTGAACAAACAAAACCGTTTTTGCTTGTCCGGTGAATCATGTTTCAACGCGAAACACACGAAACAACACGAAATTCATTTTTCATAATCTTTCGCGTTTTTTCGCGTGGTTCGTGTTTGAAAGTTCGCTTTAGGAACGGTTACAATATTTTTTATTTCATTTCCTCTCCCGATTTCCCGCCCGCGTCACGAAGAACTTTTTGGATTGCTTCTGATTGGGCGAGATCAAGCGGCGTTTGACCATCGTTGTTTTTTGCGTTGACGTCCGCGCCTTTTTCAATGAGAAATTTCAACACGTCAACATTGGAATTAAATGCCGCCGCAAAATGAAGTGGAGTCCAGCCGTTATTAGTGGTCGTCTTTATGTCCGCGCCTTTTTCAATGAGATATTTCAACACGTCAACATTGGAATTAAATGCCGCCGCCAAATGAAGTGGAGTCCAGCCGTTTTTATCCGGCGTCTTGACGTCCGCGCCTTGCTCAATGAGATATTTCAACACGTCAACATTAGGATTAACTGTCGCCGCCAAATGAAGTGGAGTCCTGCTGTCTTTATCCGGCGTCTTGACGTCCGCGCCTTTTTCAATGAGAAATTTCAACACGTCAACATTGGAATTCTTTGCCGCCGCATGAAGTGGAGTCCATCCGTTATTAGTGGTCGTCTTGACGTCCGCTCCTTGCTCAATGAGAAATTTCAACACGTCAACATTGGAATTATTTGCCGCCGCCAAATGAAGTGGAGTCAAGCCGTCTTTATCCGGCGTCTTGACGTCCGCGCCTTTTTCAATGAGAAATTTCAACACGTCAACATTGGAATTCTTTGCCGCCGCAAAATGAAGTGGAGTCCTGCCGTCGTTATCCGGCGTCTTTACGTCCGCGCCTTGCTCAATGAGAAATTTCAAAACGTCAACATTGGAATTATTTGCCGCCGCATGAAGTGGAGTCCAGCCGTCTTTATCCGGCGTCTTGACGTCCGCGCCTTGCTCAATGAGAAATTTCAACACGTCAACATTGGAATTCTTTGCCGCCGCAAAATGAAGTGGAGTCCTGCCGTCGTTATCCGGCGTCTTTACGTCCGCGCCT
>JAIRYX010000479.1 GCA_031267635.1 Planctomycetaceae bacterium | reverse complement strand
GAGCAACGGTTGTGAACTTGATCAGCAACACAAAAACAGAAACGGGATTGAGCGTGCGTTGCGTCGAAGATAACAAGCAATATAAAAAAGGAATTAAAGTCAGCGACAAAGAATTAGCTCACGTGAAAATCAAAAAACATGATTTTCACGAGGAATGGAACTATACGATTAAGAATGATATTTGATAGGTTATTTATGCACAGTTCCTTAGTAGCCCGAATTGTACCAATATACGCCCTTATTTCCTTATGTTTCGTTCCATTGTGTTGATAACAATCCACCATGATCTAAAACATAAGGACACGTTTGGGGGCTTTGTTGGCTATTAAAGGAAACTTGATAAATAAGGGCGGCAATAGTAAAATCTTTCGGATAACCAGTCAATGAAGACATCGTCATTAAGATTGTTACCCAGTGCAATGTCACGCAATTTCACTTGACATTTTTCATATCAAGAGAAGATTGAGGAACTTCGTAGTAGGAAACAAAAAAGCTTCAAGAAGTATACCATAACTGCTGCTTTTAGTCCACATCAATTCCGCTAAATGAACAACTTCACCGAGAACAATAGGAAATTTTTTAAAGCTCACACTTTGAATTTCGGTTTCCACTAAAAAAGTTAGGAACAAGAAGAGATCTTGGGGTGATTGCCGATCAATTTAAATTATGGTAAACTGTCATCCGGTCAATTTTGTTTTTGACACGAAAACTACAACAATTTTGAGACAAAACATTATGCTCACTTACACAGCAAAACACGAATTTTTAATCGGCATCGACTCGGACGGCTGCACGTTCGATACAATGGAGCTCAAACACAAAGAATGCTTTATTCCGCAAACTATCAGTCATTGGGGATTGCAGGGCGTTAGCAAATATGCCCGTGAAGCGGCGGAATTTGTCAATTTGTATTCGAAAAGTCGTGGGGTCAATCGTTTTCCTGGGTTAATTGAAACGTTGGAGTGGTTGCAAAAACGCGCGGAAGTCGCGGCACGCGGTGTAAAAATCGAAATTCCGCAGGAACTTATTGATTGGGTCAAAAGCGAAACAAAACTCGGAAATCCAGCATTGAAAAAAACAGTGGAAGCAACCCAAGATCCGATTTTAGCGAAAACATTAGCGTGGTCGGAGGCAGTGAACCGGCAAGTTGGCGAAATTGTGCGAGAAGGCGTGCCGCCGTTTCCATTTGTGCGGGAATCGCTCGAAAAAATGACAGACCGCGCCGACATTCTTGTTGTTTCAGCTACGCCGCAGGAAGCGTTAATCCGCGAATGGGAAGAGCAAGACCTCGCCAAATACACGGCGGAAATTTGTGGTCAGGAAATCGGTACAAAAAAAGAATCGCTCGGTTACGCTCAGCAAGTCGGCAATTATGCGGTAAATCATATTTTAATGGTCGGTGATGCGCCCGGTGACTACAGGGCGGCGATGGCAAACAACGCTCTGTTTTTCCCGATCAATCCCGGTACGGAAGAAAAAAGTTGGGAAAAACTCGACAAAGAAGGTCTGAACCGCTTTTTTGACGGTACATTTGCCGGCGATTATCAAAAAGCGTTGCTTGATGAATTTGATTCGTATTTGCCGGAAAAACCGAGTTGGAAGCTGATTTGAAATTATTTTTTGATCCACGAATAGTTTACGAAAAAACGAAAATACGCTTCGCGAAATTCCGTAGTTTTCTTGGATCAATATTATCGTGGAAGGATTTGTATGCCAAAATGTTCGATTGCCGTGCATGGAGCGGCGGGACGGATGGGACAGCGTCTTGTAACGTTGATCTCGCAAGATGAAGATTTGACGCTCAGCGCGGCGATTGATGTTTCACAACATCCGAAAATCGGAACGGACGTTGGTGTAATCGTCGGAATTGGTTCGGTCGGTATTGTGTTGTCGGATACCTTCTCCAACTCCAATAAAGCGGACGCAGTCATTGATTTTTCAAACGCATCGGCAATGGAAAAAATTCTCGCCGCGTGCGTTTCGTTGAATACACCGTTAGTTTTGGCGACAACCGGCTTATCTTCGGCACAAGAAAAACAAATTCACAACGCGGCGAAAGCAATTCCGATTTTATGGTCGCCGAATACCGGAATGGCGGTCAATATTGCGTTTAAGTTGGCACAAACCGCTGCAAAATCACTGGCTGGTCAAAATGCGGACGTTGAAATTCTTGAGCGTCATCATCATCACAAAGTTGATGCTCCAAGCGGTACTGCTCTTAAATTCGGCGAAATCATCGCGCGGGAAATGGGACAAAACCAAAGCACACACGGACGTAAGGGAATTGTCGGCGAAAGACCCGGCGATGAAATCGGTTATCATGCGATTCGTGTTGGAGATAATCCCGGCGAACACACGATTGTTTTCGGAATGCTCGGCGAACTGATTGAAATCACGGTTCGCGTAACAAATCGCGATTGCTATGCCTACGGAGCGATTGCCGCCGCAAAATATATCATCGGATGTTCCGCAGGTTTGTACTCCATGAAGGACGTGCTGGGATTGTAAAATAAAGATCACGCGAAAAATTTCTAATTGTTTCACATTTGTGAGAAAATTGAATACAAGCGATTCCGCAGGGAAAATGTCAGCAGAGAAGCAACATCTTTTAAATCATCACGAGTCTCTGTAGGAACGTAATGCCAAATATTTTCTGATTATTTCGTTTTTGGGGGACAATATTTGAAAACGCAATAGAAAACTATGGCATCAGTTGCCAAAGCCAAATAAATCCGCACTTGGCAACTGTATCCTCGTCCGAAAGGCCTTGCCATTGCAATTACCCAAACGGCTTTGCCATTGCCACCCTTATTTATCAAGTTTCCCTTAGCCGCCAACAAATCCCCCAAACGCACCCTTATGCCCTTTATTTTTTAGATCATGGATTGTTATCAAAACAGATGAATGAAGAGTAAGGGCGCATATCGGTGGTGCAATTCGGGCTACTGAGGGAAGCTTGATAAATAAGGGCTGCAGTAGTAAAATCTTTCGGATAACCAGTCAATGGAGACATCGTCATTAAGATTGTTACCCAGTTGTCGTGCGGATTTATTTGGGTTGGGCAACGAAATAGTTACAGTATTTTATACATCAAGCCCTCCCCAAAATATGAAATAAGCAGAATATTTTGTCTCTATCGGGACGACAAAATTCAAGATCAATCGACTTGTAAAATTTGTTGATAATATTGATAATAAGGAGAAAATCATGCAACAACCGGAAAAATTAGGTCCGTTTCGAATTACGCAACAACTCGGCAAGGGCGGAATGGGAGCGGTATATCAAGGGGCAAATATCAAAACCGGTGAACCGGTTGCGGTCAAAGTATTGCTCGATAATTTTGACGATGAATCTCCCGAAGCACGACAGCGCTTTGAGGCAGAAATCGAAGCGTTGCGGATGTTGCGTCATCCGAACATCGTGCGTTTGAACGGATACGGACAAGAAGACGATCTTCTTTATTATGTGATGGAATTGGTTTGCGGAACGACATTGCATAAAGAATTACGGAAAAAACGCGGATTTTTTTGGCAGGAAGTCGCAAAAATCGGTTACGATGTTTGTCTTGCGCTCAAACACGGACATGATCGCGGTATTACGCATCGTGATCTCAAGCCGGCAAACATCATGCTTGATAATAGCGGTACGCTCAAAATCGCCGATTACGGTATCGCGCATTGTTTCGGCAACAGCCGATTGACCAGCACAAATGCAGTGATTGGTACGATTGAATTTATGTCGCCGGAACAAGCGGTTGCCGGTCCGGTTGGTTCTAAATCTGATCTTTATTCGCTCGGCGCGGTGTTATACACGTTGCTTTGCCGACGACCGCCATATCTTGCGAAAACATTGTCGGAAATTATTTCTAAACATCAATCGGACCCGCCGGAGGACGTGTCGCGTTTTCGTCAGGATATTCCGGTGGAATTGCTCAAAATTATACGAGGACTCCTGGAACGCGACCCGAAAAAACGTCCGAACAACGCTTTTCTCGCGGCGCGGCGTTTTGCGGAATTGCTGGAATCTGAGTTTAGTACAGTAGATGCTGTGATTGTTTTGCCGTCTCGCTTTGACGAGCCACCCGTTACCACAACAACGTTCGATGTAACGCGGACGGAAACGTCTGATCCCGCAAAATCGGAATCGGAAGAGGATAAAAGTCATATCGTGTCGGAACGCACCATGATGCTTTCTGGAAACAAAAACGATTCTCAAGCGTTTTCACTTTTGCATGATGAACACCAACAAGAGCAAACCGATGAAAACTCGAAAACAAACGTTTCGCTTTCTCAAAATATTTCCGAACTGGTCACAAAAACTGTCGTTTCGTCAACAGAAGAGTTGGGTATTGATGAAGCGAACCAATCCGAATCTGACGCAAACAGCGACGTTTTGCACCAATCGCAAAATTCAATCTATCACGATTTAACAAACAACTCTCCGGGTTCTGAAGACATTTTATCGCAAAACATCACGCAGCCAACAAAGGCGTTTGAGCATTTGAACGGTTATGAACAAACCGGTATCAGCGACGAAAATAAAAATACGCCGAAGCTACAGCAAGCACACAACGACGAAACAATGTCTTCCGGCAATACGTCCGACACGGGACATTTTTCAACGATGGAACAAGCGGAGAAAACCGTTTCGTCCAAGACGATTTCCAAATTTACGCCGGTTTATGAAGAGGAACTCGGCGGCTATCGACGTGTGCAATACGAGAATGAAACACGCCCGTTCATTTCGATTCAGGTAGGCGTGCTTTCGATTTGCCTTGTCGTTTTGGGCTTGTGGGCGTGGCGAATGCTTTTGCCGCCTTCCGCCGATAAACTTTATCAGGCGATTGACCAGCGTGTTCGGATTGACAATACTCCACCGCGTCAATCTGCGATTCTTGCGGCGGAAGCAAGTATCAAAAAATTCACGGAACTTTATCCGCAAGATAAACGTATTTCTATTGTGTTACAATATCAAAAAGAAATTGATTTGGCGCATTTAGAACGAAATTTGGAACGAAAGGGAAACGGTCTTGCGACTGATAAACAAATATTGCCGGTACAACGTGCGTATCTGGAAGCGATGACATTTATCAATACAGAGCCGGAAGAAACAATCAAACGTCTCGAAGCGTTAATCACGCTTTATGAACTTCTCACACCGCAAAACGCGAACGGTGATGAAACGATAACTAAAGATAAAACAGAGAAATCGAATACATTGGCAAAAGAGGAAAACCATGATTTTGATTCGCCGGATTTATCGAACCCGAATAGCATGACCGTTGAACTTGCGCGGCGAAAATTGATTGTTTTACGAAATGAAATCACGCCAATTAACGAGCTACAAGCGGAACAACTCGCGCGAACGCTAGAACGCATCGAAACCATTCGCGCGACCAATCCCCCCAAAGCCGATGCGATGAAAGACGCAATTTTAACACTTTACTCGGAGAAATCATGGGCGCAAAAGATGATTGAGAACATGAAAAAATAAAAGTAGCTATTCAGTTACTCCAACCAAATAAACCCGCACTGGGACAACTGTAGGTTTACCCGAACGGCTTTACCATTGCCACCCTTATTTATAAGTTTCCCTTAGTAGCCAACAAAGCCCCCAAACTCGGCTTTATGTTTTAGATGATGGGTTGAAAAAATTTAAACGAAAAAGAAGGGAATAAGGGCGCATAGTTGGTGCGATTTGGGGCAACTAATAGAATTTTGTACATACGGACTGAAATAGTGATATTTTTCGGTAAAATTGACTGTAGGAAACTTCTAAAAACCTCATTTTCAACCCATGTGACCATTAAAAAATAAGGGCTTCCGAATACTTGGGAGAGGTTTTTAGAAATTCCCGGTAAAATTGACTGTAGTACAAAGCCACGCAATTTCACTTTTGGCATTTTTCAACGTAAAATACCTATAAATTTGACATTTTTCATATCAAGAGAAATTGAAGAACTTCGTAGTAGCACCCAGTTGCCGTGCGGATTTATTTGGCTTGGGCAACCGAATAGTTGCTTACATTTTATTCCTTGGAACGTCTTCCAATAACTCAAAAAAGATTTCTTCCACGTCGTTCTGTTGATGCGACATCCGTAGTTCGTCAAGCGTACCGTTTGCGAGAATTTTTCCATATCCCATAATCGCGACACAATCGCATAGCTTTTCGACCTCGCGCATAATGTGTGTGGAAAAAATAATGCACTTGTCGCGATTTCGTAAATCATCAATCGTTTTCAACAACGCACGAGCAACCAGCACATCCAGTCCGACTGTCGGTTCGTCAAAAATGAGAATCGGCGGATCGTGAATCAACGCACGTGCAATGGATACTTTTTGTTTCATACCGCTCGACATCTTTGCGCCGAGAACATTTTGTGTGTCCCACATCCCCAGTCGCTCAAAGAGTTCCGGCATCCTCTGTACGAGAACCTTTGAGGGAATATCGTAAAGCGTCCCGAAATGCCAAACCATTTCCCAGCCGGTCATGCGGTCATAAACAGATGTGCCGGACGAAACATAGCCAATTTGCCGTCGTACCTCCGCCGATTGCGTGGTTACGTCATAACCATTGATCGTAACTTTGCCAGACGTTGGTTTTAACATGGTCGCTAAAATACGAAGCGTCGTTGTTTTGCCCGCTCCGTTGGGACCAAGCAACGCAAAAATCTCCCCCGCTCTCGCCGAAAAAGAAACAGCGTCAACAGCCGTAAATCCGTTTCGGTCAAAATCGTCATAAGTTTTTGTTAAATTCTCAACGGTAATCATAAAAAAGATTTCCTCTCCATGAAATTTAAGGACACGACCAGTTATCTCGGTTTCGATTTCCGGCAAAGGAAATCAGAAATCGGTCATGTTCTAAAATTATTGCACAGTCAAATCCCTTCACCTTTCCTACTATTGTATTATAATTATTCCTCTATACAATCCAGGAGGAGTATTAGTATGACTTTAATTACACTCAAATGTCCGTTTTGCGGAAGTGCAGATGTCGGTAAAAATGGAACCAGCAGCAATGGCAAACAGAGATACCTATGTAAAAATCCTGCTTGCAAACACACCACATTTTATGCCGAGTACTTCTACAACGCCTGCAAGCCCGGCGT
>JAIRYX010000470.1 GCA_031267635.1 Planctomycetaceae bacterium | reverse complement strand
AGAAGATTGTTTTCAAAATCGGGCAGAATTGCTCTCAATAATACGGGAAAAAAAGAGTGAATTCTTACGTTAAATTTGGTATTTTAGCCATATTGTGTACCCCCCCCCCCCGACATGTTTTGACACAATCCAAGAAAATTAAACGCTGTGTTTAGCTTTTTCATCGCTGAAACTCCTTAACTTTAGTTTTTTTTAACTGAACTGACAAAAATCACTGTGATTTTTGTCAGTTCATTTAAACTTTAATTGGTTACTATCATACACCAAAATGTGAAATCAAACAAGAAAAAAGCGGAAAATTTTGAAATTTTCTTGAAAATTTTCAAAAAAATATTGGTAACTATTCACGCGCCTGGTGTTTTTTTTCGCTTGCACATGACTGGTTATTTATTTTTTTTTGTCCTTAACGCTCGTTTTTTGACTCTGATAAATCCCGTAAATGCGGTTAAAAAATTGTTGCCATTCGCGATTGTTCGGGTCGAGTTGTTGGAGTAGCTGGATGCGTCCCAACGCTTTTTCGTATTCTTTTTTCTCAACGGAAATATTTGCCAACACTTGTAAAATATCCGTTGAAGATTGATCGAACTGAAATGCACGCAACAATTGTTTTTCGGCGGCGTCTGTTTTGCGGAGTTGGAAAAGCAACAAGCCGTGATTGTATAACGCGCGCGGATTGTTTTTTAACAACGATTGCGCTTTGTCTAACACGTTTTCCGCATCGGCGAGGCGGTTTTGTTCGGCAAGGAGCAAGCCAAGCGAATAAAACGCTTCACCGCTTGTCGGATCAATCTGCACGGCGTGCCGCAACTCTTGTTCCGCCAATTGCGGCTCCGCACGGAAATTATGCAACATCGCAAGGTTGATTCGCGCCGGGAAAAAATCAGGATCAAGTGCCGTTGCGCGATGATATTCTTCTAATGATTTTTGCGTGGATTCGCGAATTAACGGAATCACCGAGTTTTGTGATTGCTCAATCTTTTTCGACAAGTCTTGTTGTAAAGTTTGGAGTTGCGATGGCGCCGCTCCGTTTGCTACGGCGTCTTGATAGTAGGACTGTTGCAACTGTTCAACATCTCTCTGCACTTTTTGTTGTGCGTTTGTGATTTTCGGCATTGCAAGATTTTCCCACAACACAGCGAGATTCAAATGCGCCGCCGGATGATCCAGCGATGCGTCCTGCGAGCGAATGTAGTCTCGCAACGCCGCGTCAAATTGCGGCTGAACAACCGACGGAATTTGCGAGGGCGGAACGATGGACAACAGGCGTGCCGCTTCGCATCGAACCGCATAAGTCTTGTCGGTCAACAACGGCAAAAGATGCGCGATCCGTTCTTCAATAGTAGCGTTTTCAAATGTCGCAACGGAAGCCAATCGGACATGGGCATCGGAATCGGTCAAGCCCGCTACTCTTGCTGACAACGTTTGCTGCGCAGAATAACGCCCCAACAACGAAATCGCGCTGGCGCGGATAACCGGACGAATCTGTTTCACGTCGAGATTGTTCGCAACCGCCAGCAATTTCGGTAACGCCTGCTCGTCGCCGGTTCGTCCGCCGGAAATAGCAAACGCATAATGTTCCGATGTTCCGGCTTTCTTTTCGCCGTACCATTGACGTACCCAACGCAACGCCCATTCCGGCGTTTCTCCCGCTTTCGCATCGTTGTGACACACGTTACACGCATTCGTAACCCCAAGTTGAATCGTCAGTTCCGGGTCGGGAATTTTGATATGATGATCGTGACGTGGCGTAATCACCATGTAAGTTGTCACGGGCAAATGACAATCCGCACAGAGCGTTCCCGCTTGCGCAGCAGGTTCCGATGAAAATGAAGGAGAAACATTTGTCGCAATTTCGTGATGATGATGTTTCGGCGAATCATACGCCATGTCGTGACATTGCGTGCAAAGTTTGTTTCCTTCCAACGTCAGCTTCGACGAATGCGGATCATGACACGTCGTACATCGCACATTTTCCATCGCCATCCGTGATTGCAAAAACGATGTGTATTCGTAATCTTCTTCCAAAATCTGACCGTCAGCGTAAAACAAATTGCCGTCAATCAGCGACGGAATAAAATGATCAAAAAAATGTTCGCCCGGCTGCGGCGTTCCTTCCCGAAGCGTTCTGCGGTGCGCGTGACATCCGGCACACGTTTCAATTTCGCCGCGATGATTCATGTCTGAAAAGATCGGCGTCGCCATATCGTTTTCGCGGTTGCCGGTTTTTGCAAGTCCGGGAATACTCATCCGCTCGACATGCAAACCGCACTGACCATGACACGATTGACAACCGACGCTCATTTCCGACCATTTCGTGCGATAACGGTTGTTGTCCACGTCGTAATGTTTTTGCAAGTCGGTGGAATGGCAGCTCGCACACATGTAATTCCAGTTTTGCGAAGATTTCGTCCAATGAAGCGGATCGTTGTAAAAAATTTGTTCTTTTGGATAAAGATGAAACCATCGCTTGTTGTCCAAATCCCACGCAGTCGGCAGACATTGAACACGTCCATCGCCAAATTCGACAAGGTATTGCTGCAACGGACGAACGCCGAATGTGTATTTAATTTCAAACGCTTCCCGCTTGCCTTTGTTGTTGTCACACTCGACCATTGGATGATTTTCCCGCTTGAAAAAACGAAATAACTGCCCGAAAGAAATGTCAATTTTCTTTTCCGCCGCAAGTTTTTGCATCGCGTTTACCACTTGCGCGTGCGCCGCCTGCGTATCGGTTGCGCGAACCGGACAAATCTTTCCGAAAGAGATTTTACCGCCTTGAGAAATTGGTTTCGGCACGGCGTTTTGTGGCTGTACTGTCGCCTGATATTGCGTCATTAACGTTTGTAACTGTTGATTTTCTTCCGGCGACAAAACGGCGACGATTTTCGGCAAGACATCTGGGTTCGCGTCGGTCAGCGCTTTGGCAACGGTTGTTAAATCAGTTTCATTCAAAACCAACCGACATTCCGAGTCTGTCAATTTCGGAAGATCATCAAAGCCGACATGAATGTATTGCGTATCATTAAAATCTGCTTGAACAAACTGCGCGTCGCTGAAACCGGCACGAATGTTTTGCGGACGTCTCGTAATGTCCGCGCCGCTACTGTCGGGATTGAACGTCGCCACGCCCATTGCAAGCTGATGATTAGAACCGTACCATAGCCGAAATTCCTTTTCGTGGCAAGTAACGCATGATTGACGCGGCGCGTAATAATTCTGCTTGGACAGCGGAATAGCCCGATAGTCAGTCTTCGGAGTTTGAGCCGGTTCCGATTGAGCGTAACAAACAGAAAACATTTGAATAAGAAGAAAAATCCATGCGTTGCGGAAAAGAAAAATATTTGAAAACATGAGTAATTAGTAAGTTGAGGATTTGAAATTTCGGCACTATACGGCATTTTCCACCATTATACTATTGTTCTTCGCATATTTAATACCAATCGTTTTTTTTATCCAAAAATCGAAATGATGCCGCGATTTTCTGTGATATTTGCTGGAATTTGAAATCTGTAACGTTCGTCCCGTGAAATACCGCGGGAATCTGTGGCATTTCACGGGGCGGATGAGATAATGATACTCTGTCGCTAACCTTTGAAGATTGCAATGATTCAGTCGTTTCGTTTTTTGTTTTTTGGATAGGGTTAGCAGGAAATGCACAGGATAAAATAAAATCCTGACATCCTGCTATTCTGTCTAAAAAAGACAAATATTAAAATAGGAAGAATATAAAGCGTTTACCGGAAGCATCTGGGAGCGTTCAGGATATTTCCGGCAACCGCCGGAAGCATCCGGGAGTGTTCGGGACGTTTCCGGCAACCGCCGGAAGCATCCGGACGCGTTCGGGACATTTCCGGCAACCGCCGGAGGCATCTGGGAGCGTTCGGGACGTTTCCGGCAACCGCCGGAAGCATCCGGGAGCGTTCAGGACATTTCCAGCAACCGCCGGACACGAAAATCATATCATTTCACCCGATTGTCTTTTTGTGATGGTTCACTCATGGTCACTATTCAGTCGATTTTAAGCATTTTTACTACGAAACGAGTAGTTATTTGTGTTGCAAACCTCATTTTCACCTCATTTTCTTAACAAAATAACCTCATTACCTCATTATTTCTTTTTGAACGAGGTAATGAGGTTGGTTTTGGGGGATTCATGGGGCTACTGAGGTTGTTTTGTTAGGAAAATGAGGTGAAAATGAGGTTGAAAAATACGAAATACTCATTCCTCATATCGAAATGATTCCAAATTACTTACATTCTACTGGGGATTTCTAAAAACCTCACCTCAATGTCGGCAATTTCTTATTTTTCAATGGTGAAATTGTTGAAGGGAATTTCTAAAAACCCTCCCTTTTCAATGGCATGGTTGTTATTAAAATGTTGGCACTTGTATTTTTTATTTTTTCCCCGTTTTTTCATTTAAATTTAGTAAAGATGTTTAATT
>JAIRYX010000293.1 GCA_031267635.1 Planctomycetaceae bacterium | reverse complement strand
TCAATAAATATGTGCATCAAAATTTTGTTTTTGATGATTATTCAAAGGGCTACAAGGGACCAAAGGGACTCTTGGGGACTCTTTTAGAAACTTTCTTCTGTCCCAAAAATCTCTAGTGTCCCTCAAGTCCCGCTGGTCTTGGATGTCCCTTTTTTGATGAAAACCGAGTTTGCAAGGGTGAGGAATATATTTCCCTCGCCTAAAAAACAACGGAAACGCATTGACGCGTTTCCGTTGGAAAGATTTTTCTATTGCCTGAATGTTGTCATCGAAACCGATAACGTTTACACATCAAACACAAGTTCTTTTGTGTTACCCATTTTGAATCAAAATTTACAAATTTAACGGCGTTTCGGATTCGGATGGCGGAACAGCGGCGAGAACGGTCCATGTGCCGAACCATCGTCGAAATCAAGCCACCAGTAGCCGTCATGCCATTCGAGCGTAACTTTCCGCCAGCCGGTCGGAACTTGCGGATACGGATTAAACGGTCCGATATACGGCGTGGCGTCGGGACAATAAAGCCGCGGATAAGCGACTTGCGAAACGTTGTTCGGCGCGGCATAAGCGGGCCAAGCGTAATTCGGCACATTCGGTTGATCATAACGTCCTGCTGTCGCTACTTGTTGTCCAATCGGAAGCGGCATTTGCGAATCATAAGGAACGGCAACTTGCTGCGTTTCCGTTGAAATGTTTTGCGGCAAAAACGGCGACAGATTATTCCCTGACGCTGCTGTTATAGGCGACGGCGCGGGAGCTTGCCTGTCGTCAATATAACTTGCCGGCGCTAACGGTGCGAGAGTCGGAATCGGCGTCGGTGTCAGAGCCGGCGCTGACGGAGCAACAGGCGCAATCGGCGTCGCTTGAGCGGTTATGGTTGGTTCGGGAACCGGAATCGTGGGAGCCGGAGTCGCCGGAATTTCACGTTTTGTAAAATCGGTAACGCCTGTTACCGGACGATTATCCACTTGTCCTCGCACTTGAGTAATGGCGTTTGGCTCAATACGCTGAACCACGGCTGCGGAAACCGCCGAGTTTTCTGTTCCTTGCGGTACCGCTGCGGTAATCGTGGAATTTGATGGATTTTGTATCAAGCTTTGCGACGCCGTTCCATTCATGCCGACATTGCGACGCATATCTTGCGATACGGAAATCGGTTGAATTGCCGATTTCGCCTGTACAAGGTTCATCCCGTTAATTACTCGTGTGACGCCGGGCAACGTGCGGACAAAACCTAACGCGTCTTCGATCTGGTTGTTGTCGTACAATTCCCCAACCAATGTTACGACTCCGCTATTGTATTTCACATGAATCGTGTATTCCGGGAATTTGGAACTCAGTTGATCGGCGATATACTGCGCGACCTGCTGATTTTGATTTTTGGCGATTTGTTGGTTCTGATTTTCCGCAAAACCAATTGCCGAAACCAGCGTAGCAAACATAATCACCAATGAACATGCCAATCTTTGCATCTTTCTCCTCCTGTCGGACGACCAAATTTTACATTCGCAACGATTTTCACGAGACAATCTTTTCACAAAATCGCTACAAAACATGAAGTCCGGCGTAGTTTTGAACTGTTTTAAGTTTATTGAAACACGGATAAAAATCGAATATTCTGAAAACGCTTTATTTTTTGCGTTTGTAATACGTCATTTTATTTTGCGTCCAATATTGAAGTGTAAATTTCCGGTTCGTATGACAACAGCAATCAAAAAATTTTTCCGTTTTGAAAATCATCTAATTTAATTACCCGACGCGATTTTCCCGTGTTCCAGGCAGTCCACGAGAATTTTGTTGTCGTCAAAATTCTGCAAAAACAAGAATTTTATTGTTGTTCACGATTCCTTTGCGATAATAAGTCGTTGTCCCGACTGTTTTTTTCATCATAAGACATTCATTCTGGAAAAACGGCTTTGTTCTATTTTTCGGTAAATTAGACATTTATTGTCGAGTGTTTTTTATAAATTGTTTGCTTTTTTTCTTTTCTCGCGAATATAATGGGTTGCTCTACAACAATCAAATAAAATAGAAAAGATACGCTATTGAAATAAAAAATAAAAACGCAATAAAATTGTTCAATAACTGGAAAATTCTCAAGACATATTAAGAATTTTTATTGCCACAAATTGTTACAAAATTCTCTCTCTTCCACATATTGAGTCTTTCAGGTAAAATAAGCAAATACATTCTTTGTCCCCTTTGAAAATTGAATACGATGGCAAAAAAGAAAAAAAATGAGATTTGGCGACCGCAATATCCGTTTCGGTCGAATTTCCATAATATAAACGGGTTGCGGATGCATTATTTGGACGAAGGAAAAGGTACTCCAATTCTGTTTGTGCATGGAAATCCGACATGGTCGTTTTATTGGCGAAACCTCATTTTACCGTTGCGAAAAACATATCGTTGTGTTGCAGTCGATCATGTCGGCTGCGGATTGTCGGACAAACCTTCAGAAAAAGCGTATCCGTTCACGTTGGAACGGCGAATAGATGATCTTTGCCAAATGATTGAGCGGCTAAATCTGAAAAAAATCACGCTTATCGCACACGATTGGGGCGGCGCAATCGGTATGGGTGCGGCGGAACGTTTGCCGGAACGTTTTGAAAAATTCGTCCTTATGAACACGGCGGCGTTTATTAGTTCACGTTGTCCGTTTCGGATTCGCGTTTGCCGTATGCCGTTTTTAGGACGTTGGGCGGTTCAGGGATGGAACGCTTTTGCGGTCGCGGCAACTCGGATGGCAATGAACAATCGAAAAAAAATGACGCGGGAAATTCGTGCGGGATTACTCTCGCCTTACAATAGCTGGGCAAATCGTTTAGCGGTGTATCGTTTTGTGAAAGATATTCCGCTTTCGCCAAAACATCCGAGTTATTCCACGCTTTTGGACATTGAAAAGAATTTGCCGATGTTCCGCGAAAAGCCGCTTTTGTTGATTTGGGGAATGCATGACTGGTGTTTTTCACCGGAATTTCTGAAACGTTTTTTGCAAATTTTTCCCGATGCAGAAACGCATCGTTTTGACGACGCCGGACATTACGTTGTCGAAGACGCATCGGAGCGAATGACGCCGATTATCGAAATGTTTCTGTCAAGCAAAAAGCGGGAATTAGGAGATTGTTATGCGGCGTTTGATTTACAGTGAGCGAGTCGTTTAGCGCATGGGATAAAGGTCGCACGAGGTGCGGTTGATGTTGTTTTCGATTGTTCGTCTTGCATGACTTTTTTTGATTATTTCGCATTTTGGGAAAGTTGGTTTGCAGTTGCGATGAATAGGTTGTCGAGCCAATTTTCGGCGTAACGTTTTTGATTTAGTCTTTCTGCGGGGCGTCGGGCGTTGTCATTTAGTTGTCGGGTGTCATACAAAACCGTTCGGGTAACGATGCAATTGCCGTGCGGATTTATTTGACTTGGGCAATTGAATAGTTCCGATATTTTATAAATCGATCTCTTCCCAAAATGTGAAATAAGCAGATAAATTGCACATATCCTGCCGTCACGCAACGTGATACGTCGATAATCAATTTTAAGTTTGGAACTGGTGCGCGTACCCTTCATACAATAACCTTCGACAAAATTGTCTGGAAATAGCTCTGGATGTAACGCAAACTGTTCAGTAATCCATTCCCGAAAAAGCGTGGAATCGTCGAGTATGTGGGGATACAGGTCTTGCGTCATCGAAAGACGTACTGTACAATCCTTTGGTGGTGTTGGCTTACGGGCAAAAGTCCTTGCCATAATAAAATCTCCTTTCAATGTCTCTATGATGGTATGTTTCTAAAAAATGAAGCCCCCTCAAAAATGCGAAATAAACAGGGAATTTTAAAACCACCAATCCGTTGCAAACTTGAAATCTATCACCTATGACACAAGATTTTCTTCTACTAGAAAAAAACATGCAGAACAACGAACCAAAACACAGCATTGAAGAAATACGAACGCTTTTTGACGGCGAGGTTGAGCGTTTTTCCAATGACACGACCGGTCAAACCAGTGCGGTTGACGCCGCAATGGTGTTAAACATGATTGAAGAATCGGCGGCACGGATGCAACCTGACGCAAAACTTCTTTGCGATATTGGGTGCGGCGGCGGAAATTTTTCGATTCGGATTGCAAGACGTTTACCGCAACTGCAAATCACGCTCATTGATTTGAGCCGATCAATGCTGGAGCGTGCGTCGGCACGATTAACTGCGGAAAATATTCGTGTTGAAAAATCTGTACAAGGTGATATTCGTGAAACACCGTTAGAGCCGCAAAAGTATGACGTCATTATCGCTGGCGCGGTCTTGCATCATTTGCGCGCCAAACACGAATGGAAAGACGTTTTTGCAAAAATTTATCAATCGCTTGCAAACGGCGGTACGTTTTGGTATTGGGATTTGATTCGCCATGAAAACGAGGAAATTCAAGCGATTCAAAAAGAACGTTACGCGGAATACCTTGCGGCGAAAATCGGACGCGAACAACAGGAACATACTTTTGAAATGATTGAGCGTTCCGACACGCCGGAAACGCCTGCTTTTATCATTCTGACCTTGCATGAAATTGGTTTTAAGAAGATTGATATTTTGCATAAAAATGCCACGTTTTTGGCGCTCGCGGCACGAAAATTCATTGAGTGAGTTTTGAAATCAACGAAATATTTTGTTTACAGTTTGAGTATCGTTAAACTCTTGATGATTGAATGTTCACAAAAGACGATTTATTGATGCGATGGATTTTTCCCGCAATTATTATTGTTCTTTCATCCCTGATTTTAGTGGGAACATCGGAAATGTTACCGCTTGTTTGGGATGAAGGAGAATTGATCGAGCGTGCCGGAGCAGTCAAAAGCTGGGGCGGCGACGTAACGCAATTTCTTTTTTTAGGACGAATGCCGTCCGACGGTCATTCGCCGTTTTCGCAAGAATCTATAGTAGAGCATTGGAAAAGCACGGTTGTTATTGAAGGTCATCCCGGCGGTTATCTTGCGGTCATTGCCGTCGGCAAAATCATTTCCGATGCTCTCTCATTGATTCCGTTTCTACCGGAGATTTCGCCGAAAACGTCTTGGCGATTTGGAACAATTTTATTTGTAAGCATTGCACTCGGTATCGTATTTTCTGCGGTTCGCCGCCATTTTGGAAACATGGCGGCGTTTTTTGCCGTCGTCACGATTTTACTTATCCCGCGTTTGTTCGCCCATTTGCATTTTGCGACATGCGACGGTATTTTGACGGCAGCGTGGCTTACTGCTGTTGCAACATTTCCGCTGCAAACACCGCAGAAAATTTTTGACGGAATCGTTGTCGGCATTGTTTGGGGAATTTGTCTCGGAATGACAGTTTCAGCGAAATTCACCGGCTTGGCAATTCTCGTTCCATTGGCTGTAATGATTTTGGTGCGGTTGAGCGTTCTCATTCGCCGACGCTCGCATTTTCGGGAAATATCAAAAAACTTGCTGCCGTATTTGATTGGAAGTTTAACGGCTGCGTTTGTTTTTTATTTGTTCAATCCGCCGCTTTGGCGTCATTCAATAAACGGTTTTGCAAAATTTTTATATCTCAACACGCATCGCGACCATTTCAATATTTCTATTCAATTTTGGAAGCAAATGTATGATATTCATCATCCGCTCCCTTTTTATAATACGGCGGTTTGGATTGCGATTACATTTCCGACGTTATTTCTTTTGGTGTTGCCGTTGGGATTGAAAAGAATGTTCTCGCGCAAAGATTCAATAACATCGACGACTTTTAAGCGTCAAAACACGGAATCGAATCACCGATTACAATTTAGTGGATTTCTTTTGCTCAATGCGTTGATCTTACCGATGATTCGCGCGTTTCCCGGCACGCCGCCGCATGACGGCGTGCGATTGTTTATTACAGCGTTTGCGTTTCTTGCCATTATCGCGGGAATCGGCATGTCAACGTTATGGCAAATATCCCGCTCGCCGTCCAAAAAACGTTTGTTATCATCGCCGCTATGCGGACGCTTGGCTGTCGTGTTTCTATTGTTAACCGGATTGAACAATATCGTTTTTTACGCTCCTCAATGGTTGTCGTTTTATAATGCGGTCATTGGCGGCGTTCATGGAGCGGCACAACGCGGCTTTGAACCAACGTATTACTGGGACTCGCTTGATGCCGACGTTATTCAATGGCTTAACCAAAACGTATCGGAACATAAGAA
Organism: Planctomycetaceae bacterium; assembly: GCA_031267635.1. GTDB lineage: Bacteria > Planctomycetota > Planctomycetia > Pirellulales > Thermoguttaceae > WRMR01. The sequence goes on along the minus strand of JAIRYX010000293.1, from coordinate 15,831 downwards.
AATTTATTTCTCGGCGAAATCGTCTAAAACAATGAATTTCGTTCGCGTCTGGAATGGTTTACAACCGGAATTTCATGTCAAAGATCACGGCGATTATCAGTGGTATATTATTCAACATCGCCCCGGCGCATGGTCTCGCGCCGATTGGCAACTTATGAAACATTTCACGCCTGTTTATACTAAATATGTCCATCAACCGCAAATTTTTTCACTTCAAGCTTGTGAAACGCCGGTGTTGTCTGTCTTTGCGTTTGATGATTATCTCAAAGCAAGAGAGATGACGGCTGAAAAATAGTTCGGTGATTTTGCTTATTTATTTTTCTCGCAAAGAACGCAGAATTATTATTTGCTCTTGTCAACTCCGTGGCGTTGTAAGAAAACATTTCACAAAGGAGAAACGTTTTTTCTCGCGTCGTTCAAAAATTGCAAAATAGCGGAAGCGTCGTTGTTTTCGAGGGCGTTCCGAAGTTGACGGCAGGATTGGTCAAAATCATTCAACGACGATAATAGCGCATCCCGATTAGAAAGAAAAATATCCAGCCAAATTTCTGGACTCCCTGCCGCAAGGCGTGAAACGCTTTGGAAACCGGAACCGCAAAGCTCGCCGTAAATTTTATAGTCGGAGATTTTCGCCAATGCGGCGGAAACCGCGTGCGGAAGATGACTTGTTCTCGCTAAAAGACGGTCGTGTTCTTCGGCGTTCAGACAAATAACGTTTGCGCCGAGCGACTCCCAAAAGCGACGGAGCGCTTTCGTTGTTTCGGGGAACGTTGACGCGGTCGGAGTCAACACGACGGCGCGATTGTTGAACAGCGTTTCCGACGCGGCAGCGACTCCGTTTTTCTCACTTCCGGCAATCGGATGCCCGCCGAGAAAGCGGCAATTGTTGGCGAGCGGAAAGCGTTTCTCCAACGTTTCGCAAATCCATTGCTTTGTGCTGCCGACGTCGGTGATGATCGGCGAAACTGTTTGAGCCGTATGTTTCGCTTGCGGTTTTGCTCCTTCCGCCGCCAAGATCACATGTTCCGCAATGCTGCCGACCGGCGTACAAACGACGATCAATTCGCAACCCGCCGTACCGTCTGTAATTGACAGCGAAAATTCGTGAACCGCGCCGATCTGTTTCGCGGTTTCAAGCGTCGTGGCGTTCCGACCGATTCCAACAACGCGGCATGCCGACCATGTTCGCCGAACCGCCAGTCCCACCGAACCGCCTAATAGTCCTACGCCGATAATCGCAATTTTGGAAAACATGAGATTTAACTTTCCGCTCTCCGTTTTGCTTCTTTCTCGGCGGCAACATAAATCATCCGCAAATCGTGCAGGAGATTTTCCAGCGTTTTGGACTCTTCCGACGTGCGATTGCCTTGCGTTTTTCCGTAAAGAAGATCAATCGTGTCAATCAAATGCGACGCTTGATTCAATAACATTGTGCATTTTCCGGTCAGCGGATTCGGAAACGCTCCCATCGACGTCATTGCCTGCGTCGCTAATCCCGACGCCAATGTTATCAGCGTCGGCGGCGGAAGTGGGACGTCGTGTTGTTGCAATTCCTCTTCTTCCAACCGCACCGCGTCTTTTGCTTTTTGACGTTGTTCCGCATCCAGTACGTCTTGCGTTAATTTTTCATCCGGCGGCAAGTCCGCGGCATTTGCTCCCGCTTTGACTTTCGCTTCCCACTCGCTGCTCGCCCATTCTTCTTCTACGATTTTTTCTTCGTTGGTCATTGACGTTCCTTTGAAACGCTTGTTGATGTGAACTTCTAAAAACCTCTTCCCAATATCAGCAAGTCCTTATTTTTCGATGGTAGAATTTGTTGAAAGTGAGGTTTTTAGAAGTTCTCTGATGTGATTGTTTTCTCTTCAACAGAATAAATCCTGTCGAGAAAAATTTGTCTTGGACTGTATTAATGTGTAAACTCTAAAAGGTTATTATACAAACCATAATATCCTAATACTTTTCCTTTCTTTGTCAATGTTCGGCTTTGCATTCGACACTTTTGGAATCAGCGATAAAAAATATCTGATTATTTCGTTTTTGAGAGAATCTTAACTGTTCACGAAATTTTTTTATTTTCAAATGTCATAACGATTTTTGTCCTCCGATACCCCCAAAAGCGAATAATCAGGAAAATTTGTATTAATACCTTATGGTTAGAAATTCATTAAAGGATGTATTTCAGAATTTTAGAAAAATATTCGAACATTTTAAAGATTCTTGTTGACAAGCAAGAAAATTCCGATTAAATTAAAAGTAATAATTAACAATTGATTAGCAAAATCACTGTGATTTTGTTTTCAAATTTCAAACAATCCTCAAATTTATGGGAGATTAAAACGTATGACAAACCTTGTTTTAACGACAACTGGTTTATTTTTCAGCCCAGAATTGGGCGTTTTGCAAAATCAGACAAGCCAGTGCGGGGGGGGGGGTAGGATTTGTCGATTGCGTCAACAAACACAACAACGAAACGGTTTTGTCCCGTATTGCCCTCTTTTTTGCCCATTGTGGAAAAAAAACTTTGTTTTTCCATGGGTTTACCCTTGTCGAATTACTTGTTGTGATCGCGATCATTGGCGTCTTAATCGCGCTTCTGCTACCTGCCATTCAAGCTGCACGAGAAGCGGCAAGACGAATGCAGTGTTCCAACCATCTGAAACAACTCGGATTGGCAATGCACAACTACCAGGATGTGCATCAACAATTTCCCACCTCGTGCACCGACGCATTCAACAACCACAGCGGTAATCGTCCGGGATTTGCGTGGTCTTACGCTGTTCAACTGCTCCCGTTTATCGAACAAGGAGCGTTGTATGAAACAGCGAAAGCCGAGTTTCTTCTTCGGGATGGCGTTAAATCCAATGACACGGCTAATACGTTTGTCGGCTACTTCAACTGTCCCTCCTCTGACATTGACGTCATTGGCACCACTTCGGGTATCAGCTCACGAAAAGGAATCAGTTACATGGTTTGCGATGGCGATTTCAGTTACCGTTACATCAATAACGGACCGGAACACGCACGCGGAGCCATTGCGTATCGCGGTTATACCGGCATGAACGGTGTTACGGACGGTACAAGTAATACCATTTTTCTGAGTGAACGTTGTATTGCACGAGTGTATAACTCCGCTAATTATCGTGTTGTCAAGGAAACTGCCGTGATTGACACGACCGCAATGCCTACAAGTACCAGTGCAGGTGGCGACGCTTTCAAAAATGCCGTTCCGAACAGTTGCACATCGTTGATTTCCAAAGGAAATTACACCGCTAATACAGTAGCCAGTTCAGACGCGGCAAACGGTTATCCATGGACAAGCGGCTTTACTATTTCAACCCATTTCAATACGATTTTACCGCCTAATTCACCTTCGTGTATTGATAAAAACGATATTGCCGATCCAATGATTCAACCGCCGACAAGTTATCATTCCGGCGGCGTCAATGGCGCGTTATGCGATGGAAGCGTTCGATTCATCAATGATACGATCAATAATCAGACGAGCGGAATAGCTCCGGCTGATGCGAGACCGAAACTCAATGGTGCGTCTGATTTCGGCATATGGGGCGCATTGGGAACTCGCTCCGGCGGTGAACCGGTATCAGCGCCGTGAATTTGTTGATTTCTTTTTTTCTCTATATTTTATGAAAGGATCATTATAATGAAAATCACTCAACGAGGATTTACATTGGTCGAACTTTTGGTCGTCATTGCAATCATTGGAATTTTGATTGCATTATTGCTACCGGCAGTCCAAGCGGCGCGAGAAGCCGCCCGACGAATGCAGTGTACCAACAATCTCAAACAGTTGGGAATTGCAGTTCACAATTTCCATTCCGCCAACAAACGAATTCCCGGAGCTATGGAAGACCCGTTATGGATGGGTTACGATAGCCGGATACAGGGCGGAGGCGCAAAAAAAGAAGTGAACGTGTATTCGGGAACAACCCTGCTTCTTCCTTTTGTGGAACAGCAGACGCTTTATGACACAATCACGGCACGGTTGGAAGCGTCTATTGCCAATGGTACGGTTCGTCCGTTTCCATCCGCCATTGACTATCTCTCGACCACGACACGAACTGACACGGATTTTGAAACAGGGGAACAAAATATGGTCAATGATTTTCCTGATAATCCGTTTGCAACACAAGTGTCGGCTTTTCGCTGCCCCTCTGAAAGTTCCACCAAATTCAGTCATGGCGAAAGATGGGGGCGTATTAATTACGCATGGAATTACGGCGATATTCCCGAATGGACTAATTCAGCGTCGCCGCTTGGTTATCGCGGTATCTGGTTTTATGGAAGAGGCGGACGAAAAATTACTTTTTCCCATCTGATTGATGGAACAAGTAACACACTGTTGTTTGCGGAAATTGCTGTTTCCGAATCGTACAGCGATAACAAAATTCGTTCGGGAATCGTATATAACAGTTCGATTCGGCGTGACAGCGCTCCTTCCGCTTGTGCGGCAGAACGGGGTAGCGGCGGAACATTTGTCAGTAGCGATACGCGCAGTATCAAAGGTTGGTCATGGGGAGACGGACGGAAACAACATGCCGTCAATACCATTCTTCCGCCCAATCAGCCGTCCTGCGTTGACGCAACATCGGGATCAGGCGGCGAAGGTGAAACCTACACTGTTTTTCGCACCAATTTTTTGACGGCAAGCAGCTATCATTCGGGCGGCGTAAACTGTGCGCTTGTTGACGGTAGCGTTCGGTTCATTTCGGAAACAATCGGTACCGGAAATATTACACAACTTCCTGGACGGCCGGAATATACCGGTGCATGGTATCAATACTCCGGTCCGTCCACTTACGGTCCTTGGGGCGCGCTCGGAACAATTCGCGGCGGCGATACGGCGGAGATTCCGTAATCTACTAAAGAGGGACATCAGGGACTTATGGAATACAAGAGACAAAGTAAAGTTAAAGTATTTTTTGCTTTTTACGCAGTCCCTTGTGTCCTTAAAGTCCCTATTGTCCCTGCTTGTTATGAACTGATTATTACATTTCAAATTCTCTTTAACAAAGAATAAATCATGCGTACAAAATATTTGACACTATGTTTAATTTTTCTCGTTTTTGCCATTGCCGGTTGTCATCGCAGTCCCAAAACGAATGTGACAGAATTTATTGTTACACTTGACGAACAACCTTTGGAAGACGCTAATATCGGTTTGATTCCCAAAGATGCCAATGGTGTTGCCGCATTCGGAACGACGGATAATTCTGGAAAATGCCAAACGCAAACGCTTTTTGGTCGCGCCAACGGCGGAACGGCGGCGGGGGAATATGTTGTTACCGTCTCAAAATTGAAAGAGAAACCAACCGGACGGAATCTCACAAATCCTGATACCGGTACGGTTAGCCCGGAAATTAAAAATGTAGAATCGCTTCCGTTGCTTTATGTCAACGAAACAACAACTCCATTTGCCGTTGAAGTCAAACCCGGTAACAACTCTTTTACGCTTGAATTGAAATCCAATCCAGGTCGCAGACCCAAATAAGTCGAAGAAGATTTTTCAAGTGTGAGAAATAGGGTATTACAAAATTCCTATTTTTTACCGCTAACTCTTGCATTAATATTTCCAACATTATAAAATGGAACGCTCCATGATGTTAGCGAGGCAATCAAGAGAGTTCATGGGAAACGTTCTGTTTCACACTCAAGGTCAGACAACTTAACCAAACGGGATTTTTATGAGAACCAATCATTTTCCAAAGTGTTCGCGGCGGAGGTTTTTGCAAGCGGCGGCGGCGGTAGGCGCTGCGCCGACGGTTTTGTCGGCGAAAGTTCTTGGATTGGACGGCGCAACGGCTCCGAGTAACAAAATAACGCTTGCCATCATTGGTTGCGGCGGTCGAGGGCGGCATGATCTACGGCGGTTCCTTCGGCAGTCCGACGTTCAATTTCTCGCGATTTGCGACGTTCAACGGGAACGGCGGAAGTGGACGAAAGATTGGGTGGCGAAAGAATTTAATATTCAAGTCGATGACGAATACCGCGATTTCCGCGAGCTTCTCGACCGAAAAGATATTGATTCCGTGCTGGTTGCTACCGGCGACCACTGGCACGCGCACGCTTCGATTTACGCCGCGCGTGCCGGAAAGGACGTCTATTCCGAAAAGCCGTGCGCGATTACGATTGATCTTTGCCGTCAGCTTGCCGTGTCGATGAAACGGTACGGAGCAATTTTTCAAGGCGGAACGCAACGCCGGTCGCTCGGAAATTTCAAGTTTGCTGTCGAGCTTGCCGGAAGCGGGAAACTCGGCAAACTCAAAGAGGTTCACGCCGCGATTTATTATCTCGACGTCCGTTACGATTGGCTGCCCGCTCAATCGATTCCCGACCGCGAAGAGATCGATTGGGATTTGTGGCTCGGTCCGTCGCCGTGGCGTCCTTATAATAAGGAATACGTCAACGGTCGTTGGCGGTCGCATTATGATTTTGATTCCGGCGCGAAACATCACGATTGGGGTGCGCACACGGTTGACCTGTGTCAATGGGCGGCAGACGCCGACGGCTCCGCGCCGGTGACGTATTGGGCGGAAGGGCATCAGATGTTCGGCGTTTATGAAAACGGCGTGAAGCTCGTCATGCGTCCCGACGGATGGATGGGATTAGGAAATTGCGCGGTGCGGTTTGAAGGAGAAGACGGATGGATTGAAACCGGCGACAGCGGGCGTATTGCCGTGTCTCCCGATTTGCTGCGCGGCGAGTTGACACAGAACTTTGCGGTGTACGGAGGAAGAGACGGCGGAACGCATGGCGAAGATCCGGTCACGCATATCCGCAATTTTATCGATTGCGTCAAAACCCGCGAGCAGCCGACTTGCAACGCCGACGTCATTTGCAGCTCGCATATTGCGTGTCACGCCTCTGCCTTGTCATGGTTATTGAAACGGGAACTCCGTTTTGACCCCAAAACCGACACGTTCCTCAATGACGATCAAGCCAACCGAATGCGCACGAGAACGTGGCGCGAACCTTGGGTTGTCTGAAAAAAGCGGAAAACAAAACGCAAGCCCCAAATGTAGGGGTAAAACATCGTTTGCCCCTACGTGAATCCCTAAAGCCCCTCGCGTCCCTTTGGGCAAGCCCCCGAAATCGAAAAGAGAGCAATCCAAGGGACACGAGGGGCTCCAGGGACAATTGGGACAGGGCGAGATTCCTGAAAAAGAAAACCGGAAATTCCCCGAAGAGTTTCCAAAATCAGAAAAATGAGTCCCCAAAGTCCCTGTTGTCTCTCGTGTCCCTTTGGGCGAACGTCCGAAATCGAAAAGAGAGCAATCCACGGGACAAAAGGGACTCCAGGGACAATTGGGACAGGGCGAGTTTCTTGAAAAAGAAAACCGGAAATTCCCCGAAGAGTTTCCAAAATCAGAAAAATGAGTCCCCAAAGTCCCTGATGTCCCTCGCGTCCCTTTGGGCGAGTACCGGAAACCAAAAAGAGAGCAATCCAAGGGACGCGAGGGACTCCAGGGACAATTGGGACAGAGTGAGATTCCTGAAAGAGAAAACCGGAAATCCGCCGAAGAGTTTGCAAAATCAGAAAAATGAGTCCCCAACGTCCCTGTTGTCCCTCGTGTCCCTTTGGGCGAACGTCCGAAATCGAAAAGAGAGCAATCCAAGGGACACGAGGGACTCCAGAGACAATTGAGACAGGGCGAGTTTCTTGAAAAAGAAAAGCGGAAATCCGCCGAAGAGTTTCCAAAATCAGAAAAATGAGTCCCCAAAGTCCCTGATGTCCCTCGTGTCCCTTTTGTCCCTTACCCGAAAACTTTTCGGAAATCCCCCAGCAATTTCGGATTACAATCCGGCGGCTCTGTTGCCAGCGACGGCGGCTCTGTCGCCAGCGACGGCGGTTCTGTCGCGTGCGGCGGAACGCTCGGCGTACACGCCGAAACCTTTGTCAGTAAACAATTTAGCGTAAACAAAAGAAAAAAGCCGATGATTTTAATCCCCGACGGGATTCCGGCGAGCAACAGGGACACTTGGGACTTCGCGGACAAAAGAGACGCAGGAAACTTATGTTTCGGAAAGAGATTTCCACGAATGAAAACGTAAGTTCATGAGCCGCTCTTGTCTCGCAAGTCGCTGAAGTCCCTCGCGTCCTTTCCGAAAACTCAAAATCTATTCAACCAAACACACATAATCCTATTGGAGAATCCCATCATGAAACAGATTCTGTTTTTTACGATAATGGCAACGCTGTTTATTTTCGCGTCGCCTGTGTCCGTTGACGCTCAACAGAATGCGGCGACGGCGTCCGTTGACGCTCAACAGGATAACGCCGCGTCGCCGGAAGAGACGGCAAAGAGCGTTAAAATTCTGCAAGACGTTTTCCAAGATGAAAAACCGTCCGACGAGCAACTGCATCACGCGGCAATGGCTGTTTTGCAACTGACGCAAACCGGAACGGCGGATGCGGCGGCGGAGTTGAAAAAGCTCCTCAACGTCGAGCAGCTTAACACGAATGTCCGAACCGCGCTCGTCAATCTGCCCGGCGAGTCGGGAATGATCGCGTTGCGGGAATCGCTCGAAACGCTGAAGGGAAACAATCTCGCGGGAGTCGTTGAATCGCTCGGCTCCGTGCGCGATGAAAAAGCTGTTCCCTCGCTCGTCCGATGTGCGGACAGCGAAGAGGAAATCGTTGCGCAAGCGGCAATTTATGCTCTCGGAAAAATCGCGACGCCGGACGCGACAACGTTCTTATCGGACAAGTTGAACAACGCGGAGTCCGACAATCGTGAAGCGGCGGCAAACGCTTTGCTCTTTGCGGCGGAACGATTGATTGTTGCGGGCAACAAAGATTCGGCAGCGTCGCTCTTGGCGGAATTAGAAAAACATGAAGAGTTTCCGTCCGTTTTCAGGAATGCCGTTCGCGTCGCGATTCTTCTGGACGAAGAGCGTTCTCTCCCGCGTTTCGCCGAAATGCTGAAAACAGAAGACGACGCACACGACGGTTTTAAGCCGCTCCTTGATCTTGCCAATCGATTGCAGTCTCCGCAGACCGGAAAAATCATTCTCGACAATTTCACCAATCTTCCGAACGAAAACAAAGCGGCGTTGATCGAAACAATCGGCAGACGTAAAGACGCGGCGGTCGTGCCGGAATTGCTGCACATTGTTCAAGGAGACGAGCCGCTCACGAAACTCGCCGCCGTGAAAGCGATTGGCGCAATCGGAGACATGCGAGGAATGAACGCAATGCTGTATGCCGTCGCTTCCTCTGATCAAGAGTTGTCCGCCGCCGGACGAGAAGGGCTTGCGATGCTTCAAGGCAAAGAATTTCACGCGGCGATTATTCCGCTTCTGGATTCCCCGAACAAGAAGATCCGTTCGGCGGCGTTGTATGTGATCGGAGAACGGCGGATTGCCGAAGCGAAAGAAAAACTGCAAGCTCTCTTCGACGATCCCGAACTTTACGCGAACGCTTACTACGCTTTCGCAAAGGCGGCGGACGTTCAGCCGTCGGATTTGAAATCGCTTTTGACGCGGTTTGTCCGGCAACCGATCATCTCAAGATACACAGCGACGCAAGCGACGGAAATGGAAACGATGAGAACGATGTGTTTGAGAATCACCGATCCCAACGCGGGCGTTACCGCGATAGAAGAGGTTCTCAATCACGAAGCGGACGCTTTAACGCCCGTTCCGATAACAAGAGCGTTCATTCTGGAACTCTTATTTTTGCTCGGCGGCGAAAAAGCGGCGAAAGCGGTTGCGGACGCGGCGTTGAACGACGACGATTTGGTGCGGGATAAAGCGACGGAATGGCTCGGCAATTGGACAACGCCGGAGGTCGCGCCGTTTCTGCTGGAGCTTGCGGGAAAATTTCCGGCGGGAAGTAAATACCAAGTTCGTACGCTTCGCGGTTATATCCGCGTCATCCGTCAAATGGGGCTTCCGCTCGAGCAAAAACAAGAGATGAGCAAAAAGGCGTTGACTCTCGCCGCTCGCGAGGACGACAAAAAGCTGGCGGAAGATACGCTGAAACGTTTTTCGCAAGTCGCGAAAGAAACGCCGTTGTTCGACGGCAAGACGTTTGAAAATTGGGAGTTCCGAAACGAGGAAAACGCAAAGTGGTTTCGTATTGAAGACGGCGCGATTGTCGGCGGATCGCTGGAGAAACCGATTCCGAGAAACGAGTTTATCACAACGAAGAAAGAGTACGGCGATTTTACGCTTCGGCTTGAAGCGAAAGTAATTGGAGACGGCGCCAATGCCGGCGTTCAATTGCGTTCGCAACGATTGCCGCAAGACGCGAACAAACCGAATGAAGTTTCCGGCTATCAAGCGGACATGACGAACACGTTCCATTATTGGGGAGGGCTTTATGACGAGTCCCGCCGCAATAAGTTTTTGGCGGAAGTGAAAGAAGAAACGGTCAAGCCGATTTTCCGCGAAAACGATTGGAACGAGCTGGAAATTGTTTGTAAGGGCGATACGATCCGGATTTCACTCAACGGCGTGCCGACTGTCGAATATAAAGAACCGGACGGAACTATCCCGCGCAAAGGAGTCGTCGGATTACAGATTCACGCCGCGGGACCGAGCGAAGCATGGTACCGGAATATCCGAATCGAAGAAAGCGGACTCTAACAGTTCCGGCTTTCAGAGAACTGTCTTTCGGCAATTGTCCGCTGCAAACTGCAAATTGATTTCTCGTGTTTCCAAAGGACAAAAGGGACTTTTGGGACTAAGGGGACGAGCGAGATGCTTGAGCAAAGAGCTTCTGAAATCAGAAGAGCAGTGGTTCTCTAATCGAAAGGGCAAATTCCGAAATCAAAAGAGCAACTCCCAAAATTGAAAAAGCAACTCTTAAAATCCAAAGAACAAGTCACTAAAGTCCCAGATGTCCCTTTTGTCCCTAAAAAATTCTCTTTCGCGGTTTTTCCGCTTGTTCCGCGTGAAAAACATTGCGGCAGGAGATGAGAAATATGCGGCGGATAACAGTTTTCGACACGACATTGCGCGACGGCGACCAGGCGGCGGGATTTGCGTTTTCACAAAACGAGAAACCGCCGTTAGCATTGGCGTTGGCGGAGGCGGGCGTTGATATTGTCGAAGCGGGTTTTCCGTTTTCGTCGGACGCGGATTTCTATGCGTGTCGAGAAACGGCGGCGGTCTTGCGAGGGAGTTCGGCGAAAGCGGCGATGATGTGCCGCGCGAAAAGTACGGAGATTCGCGGTACGGCGAATCTTCTCGGCGAATCGGGAATTTTGCATCTAACGCTACCGGTCAGCGACGCTCATCTTGCCGCAGCGGGGAAACTTTCTCATTTGCAGCTTTTAGAACAAGCGGTAAAAGCCGTAACGTTTGCGGCGGGACTGAGTTTCGCGGTGGAAGCCGGAGCGGAAGACGCGACACGCGCCGATTTGAACTTTCTCTGCGATTATTGCGAAGCGGTGATTGCTGCGGGAGCAACAGTCGTCAACATTGCCGACACGCTCGGCATTCTCGCGCCGCCGCAAATGAAGACGCTGATTCAAACGCTACGGACAAGAGTGTCGGGATTTGAACAAGCCGGCTTGAGCGTTCATTGTCATAACGATTTCGGACTGGCGTCGGCGAATACGCTTGCCGCAGTGGAAGCCGGCTGCAATCAGGTGGAAGCGACGGTCGGCGGATTAGGAGAACGCGCGGGAAATGCCGCTTTGGAGGAAATCGCCGTCAATCTTGCGTCGCATCCCGAGACCTACCGTGCGGCGACGGGAATCCGCTTGGAACGTCTTGCCGATTTAACGACGGCGTTTTGCCGTTCTGCCGGAATTTCGTTGGGACCGCTCAAGCCGCTGACCGGCTGGAACGTTCACGCTCACGCGTCGGGGATTCATCAAAGAGGAGCGGCGGTTTCGGAAGACAATTACTCGCCGGAATCCGCGAGAATATCCGGTCGAGCGCCGGAGCGGATTGTTCTTTCTCGCCATTCGGGAAAAGCGGGCGTTCGTCTTGCCGCCGAACAATACGGACTTGGAGAAATCACGGACGACGAAGCGGAACGGATTTTGGAACAGATTAAACAGTCGGGCAAACGAACAGTCGGCGCGACGGAGTTTTATCATCTTGCGGCGGAGTTTCTGCCGTTGCCGTCCGGCGTTCCGCAGCCGGTTTGTTGTTTGGCGTATTCTGAATATCACTACGATCAATACAGCCGTGTGATGGCGACGCTTTCCGATAATCGAACGGTTGTCGGGGAAGGTCTAACGGCGGAAAAAGCGGTCGTGGATGCGGCTCGAAAATGTTCCGGTTCCGGTTGCGATTTCGATTTGTCGCTTTCCCGAATGGAGCTGAACGGACGCGACGGACATTATCGTCTCTATGCGGAGATTACGATTTCCGACGAACCGCCCGCCGCAGCGGAACGTTCCGGTGCGATTCCCGGACGTTTACTTTTTGAATGCTGCCTCGACGCAATCAACCGCTTTCGGCAACTAAAAAGTATGCTACTTTGTCGAAACGCTAAATTACTGCCAACACATCGGGAGGAGAAATAACCGGTACGAACATTGGACGCCACGTGAAAAATGCGGACAAAAACCGCATTTTACTCAACAACAAAGACAGTACGCCACAACTCAAAAAGATTGACCTTGATAAATCCCCTGTTTTTGTTTGTGATAAAACCAACAAACAAAATCACGATGAAATCGTCAAATATGCGCCTCTACTTTTGCGTCTCAACTCTTTTTCGTTCAAAAATTTTTGATAAAAATCCATGATCTAAAAAATAAAGGCATAAGGGCGCATGTGAGAGGACTTTGTTGGCTACTAAGGGAAACTTGATAAATAAGGGCTGCAATGACAAAGTCTTTCGGGGAATTACACAGTTGCCGTGCGGATTTATTTGGGGTGGACGGTTGAATATACTACAAACGGGTTTGAATGGGGCATTTCATTATATAGCGAGCAAAAGAAAGTGTATTTTCTAGCCGTTTGTAGTATAGTTACAAAGTACCTTATAAGAATTCAATTGATATGATACTTGTAATCGTTCACGGATATTTTTTTGTACCGTTACATTTTTTATTATTTTCAAAAGACGAAAGATTATCACAATGAGAAAATATTGGTTTGTTGAATCAAATTTATTGTTCTGGATTTGTTTGTTTCTGCTCATAACGTCCCCTCGGATCTTTGCAGACGAAGTTCCAAACGGAATTTTTCCGGAAAAACCGAAAACGTTAGTCCCTGAACATCTTGATTGGCAGGAAATTACTTCACTTGAAGAAAAAGCAAAGGTTTTCCGAGTCATTTATGACCACGCGAATGCCAACTACGAAAAGATAAAAACATGGGAAGCCGTTTACGGAGTAACGTTCTATAGTTGTTTTGGAAAATATCCCTATGAAAAAGAAAATGGGAAAATGACATTTGCAATCGACATGATCAACGACAGTCTTAACTGGCGTTATGACTGTGATGAATGTCTTTTATATGATCCCAGTCAAGGAAAACAATGGATTGATTCCCCCAAAACAGCGGCGATCTCTGGATTGCAATTAATCTTTCACGCGGGGGATCTCCTATCGTTATATTCACACCAGCCGATTTCAGCACGATTTAATGAAATTCCAAATTATAAAATTGAAAAGAAAAAAGTTGTCAGACAACAACCCGCCTATGTGATTGATCCGTCTCCTATTTCAACAAGAAGCGATCCTCGTTTTTTCTTTTGTTTCCGTAAATCTATAAGATGGGAAAAACATTGGGGATTGTATTCAGAGCGTGCCGAGATACTAACAGGTAACAGAGAAGAATTAAAAACAAGGACTGATCAGAGATTACGGGTTTTTCAATGTTTGGATAAAGATAATATTTGGTATAGTATTGAGGAATATACTCCAGACAGAAACTATCGAATACGAAAAACAATTCATTCCGGTCAATTTGATTTTAATGCCATTGAGCATTCAGAATTTTCTCCTAATAAAGCACTCTCTATTCAGCTCCAATGGCATTGGGAAAAGCAGAATAACGATATTTTTTTGCCTAGAAAATATAATTTTTACCTTGCGAATCTCAACAGTCTTGTTTCCTACGAACAGCTTGATTCAAAACTAAATTCTCCTATTCCGCCCGAACGTTTTACTTATCAGGGATTTCCTTTGACCGAAGGCGATATATTGTTGAACGATATTGAAAAAGAAGCGTATATCACTCAAAAAAACGGAAAAATCGTTAAATTATGTCCTTACGGCGAATCCCCAAAACCAAAGACTAATTGGCGTGAATTTTATTCTTGGAGACGTATCACTCTTATTACCCTAGGAATGATGTTTACCACCTTGGGATTGGTTTTAAGATATTATACAATCAAAAAGCACCGTGCAATCAAATGGAAAAAGAGTGTGTGAAAGACTACCGCTTTTTTATTGGAATAGGATTGACTGTTTTTTCGTCAATTTTGCTGTGTTGCGTGAACATCAACAGCAGTTCCAATCATGACGAGGCGGCAAATGTGGTTGGCGGTTTAGCAATTTGGAAATACGGACGTTTTGATCTTTATTGCGTTAATCCTCCAATCACACGAATGATGGCTTCATTGCCGATAGCGCGTTTGGAGCGGCCGGATGTTGATTGGACTCTTTATGAAGAACATGTTGAAAGCGACAAAGTCGGTTCGCGTCCTGAATTCAGTTTGGGACTTGGTTTTGTCAGACGAAATACGGAAAATCTCCGATGGTATCTTTTCATTGCTCGTTTGTCATGTCTTCCGTTTTGGTTGGCGGGGTGTTATTTTATTCAACGGTGGGCAAAAGAACTTTATGGAGAATGGGCAGGTTTAACGGCTCTTACTCTTTGGTGTTTTTCACCGAATCTTCTCACTTGGGGAAGCATGGTCATGCCCGATTTGCCCGCTACTTCTTTAGGGCTTATGGCAGGGTATTTTTTTTGGAAATGGCTTCGTATTCCTGAAAACGGTAATGCTTTCGTTGCAGGCGTTACACTTGGGCTTGCCCTGTTGACAAAATTGACATGGGTTATTCTTTTACCTCTGTTTCCTCTGTTATGGATTATCTGGTCTTTTTTCCACACCGGAAAACGTTCTTGGAAATTATGGTCTTCACAATCCGGTCAAATGTTTCTTTTACTGACTATCAGTCTGTTTGTCTTGAATCTTGGTTATGGATTTGAAGGAACTTTGACAAAAATTGGTCATTATCAATTTGCAAGCCGGATGTTGGCAGGCAAAGATTCCGTTGTTGAAGAGCAACATGGAGGAAATCTGTTGGCGGAAACAACGTTTGCGTCCATTCCTGTTCCTTTCCCCCGAAACTATATCGTCGGCATTGATCTTCAAAAGGTGGATTTTGAGAAAGGGCTTTCTTCTTATCTTAATGGTCAATGGTCAAATCATGGTTGGTGGTACTATTATCTTGAATGTGCCGCTTTGAAAATTCCATTGGGAACATGGGGACTTGGAATTCTTGCACTCGTATTTTCCATAATCGCGCGGACGCCTAAAAAGACGGAATGTCCAGAACAGAATGTCCATTGGCTTGATGAAATGATTCTTTTATTACCGGCGATTATTCTTTTGATCTTCGTGAGTTCTCAAACAGGATTCAGCAGACATTTCCGATATGTTTTACCTGCGTTTCCTTTTTTCTTCATCGGAATCTCAAGGATTGCGGAGATTTCAGTGAAGAAAGGAAAAATTTTTAAAATAACTGTTGTCGGTTTACTTGTTTGGTCTATTATGAGCAAAAGTATTAACACAAATATTACGCGGTGCTTTGCAAGAGTTTTTTGATAGTGGCACGTATTTTTTTGATTTTTTTTGGGTTGTCGTTTACGAGGTCTAAAAAATCGATGATTCTT
>JAIRYX010000231.1 GCA_031267635.1 Planctomycetaceae bacterium | reverse complement strand
TTCATAACATAGACACAAAAAATATTTTTGTGTCAAAATATAACAAAGTTAATAAATTTTGTTATAACCCATTTTAATACAAATAATTATGAAATTTGCAAAAGTTCAGTTAAAATATTTTTTTCAACACGAAAGTTATGAAAGGGGGATTTTTTTTAACACGAAAGACACGAAGGGGGAAGAATTTTAAACCACAGAGAACATAGAGAACACGGAGGGGGGAATTTTTAGGAATAATATTAGGAATCAAAATAATGTAAATTAAATTTTTTCAAAATATCTAACCAACTTGTCCATATCTGCAATTTTTAAAAAATCCCCCTTCCTATTTTTCGTGCTTTTCGTGTTAAAAAGATTCCCCCTTTCGTATTAAAAATTTTTAACATTTTTCTTTTGGAAGTTCTCTATATTTTTGTCCTCTAAAAAAAAATAAAACCTAAATCGGTTAAACTTTTTTGTCGCGAATGACGATCACACGTTACAGTGTTCTGTCTGCGTTGTTGCGGTTGCCCCACAGAACGTGAAAGAAAATTTTATGCCGTCGTCGGTTCGGTATGTATAGTATAATTTAATTCCGACTTTTCAAAAAAGAGGTTTTTATGCCAAACTCTAACAACTCACGACTCGCCGCCGCAATCGTCATTGATACAGAATCCGATAAACTCGCCGAAACAATCAATAACACAAAATTAATCACCAACCAAATATTTCTGCTCGGAATCGATTTGACAGACGAAATGCGGGAACAAATTGACGCATTGGGGTTGAACGAACAACTTGTGTCGGTTGTTGGTTTGGATGATTATTCTGCTGCAAAAAATAAGTTGATTGATCATGTTGAGCGTGGTGAGGTTGCGGATTGGTTGTTGTGGATGGATGCGGGCGACGAGTTTATTGAAAGAACCGTTATCAGCTTCAAGCAATTCATCGAGACCGAATCTGATCGCGATAATCTTTACGTGTTAGCATTGCAACGCTTCGCCAAATTTGATAGGTCTCGTCATGATCTTGATGAGGAAACGATTTCGCCGCGTTTGATGCCGCTTAGAAAGGGATTACATTTTTCCGGTCGAGTTCACGAGTCAATAATTCCGTCGGCGTTGAAATTGTTGATCAAGGTCAGTGCGTCGCCGGGTTGCATAATTTGTCCGACGAAATACGGCGATCCCGATCTGCTAATCAGACGCGGACAACGTAGATTACAATTGCTTGAACGCCTCGAACAACAAGGCGAAATTATCAACGACGAAAAATTACTCTACCGCGCAGAAGCCAAATTTGATCTTGGCGAATTGGTTGAAATGCGGCGCGATTTGCTCAAATTGATTGATGAGACGGCTATTCCGTTGTTGAAACTTGAGGGTTATTATTTATTTTGGGAGACGACATTATTTTCACCGATAGCCGATGATCCGATGACGCGGATGTTGGTCAACGCGCTTGATCTGTTTCCTGTTGACATGCAACTGCTGCTGTTCATGGGACAACATCTACAAAAACAAAAGCGTTTTGATTTAGCGTTGCGCACGTATGACACGGCGTTCAAGCATGGTCGGATTTCGCTTGATGTTTGGCATCGGTTGCGGATAGTTGAGATAATAGTTGTCTGCACAGCTTTTGTAAAACATTTGCGCGGCGAAAACGATGAGGCGATAGCAATATTGGAAGCGAATCTGGACAACGTTATTGATATTGCGGAGTATGGTCGGCATTTGTTGAATCTTTATGTTTCGGAGTTGCGGGAGACGGAGGCGCGTGAGTTGGCGGCTTTGATTTTCGGTGGCGAGCAACTTGACCTCATGCGAGATGCGATTACGGGAGCTTGTCATGGTTCGGCGGGAAGATGGCGTGAGGCGTTGTTTACGTTGGACAAAGCGTATAAGGGTGGTTGCCGTGATCAGATTTGTTTGAGGTGGTATTCGTTGGCGTTGATTGCGGAAGGGCAAAAAGATGACTCTGCCCGCGTGATTGAAGAATGGGTTCAATTAAATCCGGAAAATAACGAAGCGAGATTGTTCCTGCAGGCAATCGCACAACCCGAACACTTCATCGAAATTTTGGCTAGTTTGGGGTTCAATTATTACGCGGTATCAAATAGCCGTAACAAAACTGACGGCGAAAGTATTGAGCGGGTTGAAGCCGGACACGCCGTACACGAAATGATTGCTGCCTCCGGTAACGACGACCAACCCTTCAACACAAACGAACTCATCACCTCAAACGACTCACAAGAACATAAACCAAAATTAACTCTCAAATAAAAATATCAGCACGCAGATGACACAGATTTGGAAAGGATATTCGCAAAATAAGATTTTAGGTGTCGCCTGAAATTAAATTACCGTTAATGCCCTAAAGTTTATACCATAGCCGGTAGGGCGATAGGCTTCGCCTTTGAACAACCGCTTTACGTTGACACGCTTACGTGTTCAGCTTCAAGAATTTTAAAGTAGCTTGAGTTTGATTAGTGCCTTAACGTTAGGGGTGGTTTGGGGGTAGTGTGCGAAATTTATTGTTCTTGATATTGTACCCCTAAAAAACAGCGGAGTTAGCAAAACGTAACAATAAATTTAGGGCATGACCGGTTTTTGATGAGTTAGGGCTGGTTTTATACTAGCGCATTCGGTATTGGGAAGTTTCTCTTAAACACTCATCACTTGCTACTTTTTTGTTTTGGTAAAATATTTTTGGGCGATGTTTTATTTTCTGATATTGTGAATGTCTTTTTAAATCTGGTGTTATTCGCTTGTTGATTTTTTATAACCGTTCACGGTTATTTTTTGGTATTGTATTTAATTTGCGACATTGGTATTATTTGTGTTATGGAAGGACTTTTAGAAAATATCCGGTTTCTTGAGGCAGAAAATGCCGCGTTGACAAAACTCGTTGCGGAGTTACGGGTATACCGTAGCTACAATGAAATTCCTCTTGCTTTGAAATTATGAAATTGTTATACCCGGCGAATCATCCTTGTTAGGGGAGTCATTTTATGGAAAATTATCAATTATCATCTCGGCAGCTTGCCTCATTGAAGGCGTTGCACCGAACGTTACGAGATCGCAAAGAAGCCGACCGCGTTAAAGTTGTTGTATCGCTTGCTACAGGTTGGTCAGTTTCTCATGTTGCGGAGATTCTCTTGCTTG
>JAIRYX010000155.1 GCA_031267635.1 Planctomycetaceae bacterium | reverse complement strand
CCTTTGTGCGACTTTTTCGCCTTGGTGGTAAAAAATAAGGGAATAAGGGCAAGTTTTGGGGCTTTGTTGGCTACTAAGGGAAACTTGATAAAGGGCTGCAATGGTAAAGTTTTTCGGATAACTCTACAGTTGCCAAGTGCAGATTTATTTGGCTTGGGCAACGGAATCGTTACCAAAAAATACGTCCCGATAAAATTATCGGAACGTATATCAGGAGGCAAACACTATGTGAGTTGTTACAGTAAATGTTGCCGAAACCGTTATTTTATATTTGCGAAAATGGAGTTAGAAGTTTAGAGCTACCATTTCCTGTTCAAACAACAAACGCTGACCTTCAAGAAGAATAATCACATCTTCGCCGACTTTGCCCATCCCTTGAATATATTGTGCGCTTGCCGCACCGGCGGTTTTTGGCGGCGGTGAAATTTGGTCGTCGTTGATGTTTCGCACTTCGTTGACCGTATCGACAACCAAACCAACCTGCGACGCGTTGATATTGACCACGACAATACAAGTCCGCTCATCATATTCACGCGGTTCCATATTGAAACGAAGCCGCATATCCAACACCGGAATTACCTGACCGCGAAGATTGACCACGCCTTTAACAAATGTAGGCATATCCGGTACTTCCGTAATTTTCTGCATTCCGACGATTTCAGTAACATAACGAATTTCGATACCGTAATCTTCATGTCCTAGCCGAAAAGTCAGATACATATTGCGTAGCGTATCTTCATTTTCTTCCGACATAGATTCGATAGCCGTGTTAATTTGATTCAGTTCAAGGGTATTGACTTTATTTTCTGACATACAAAACAGCTCCTGTTCTCTTTCTTAATGAGAAAATGATTGCCTCTTTGTGTTTGCTCGCGTGTTTTGTTCGAAATATTCGAAAAAACGACTATAGCTATATATAGCTTTCCGAACAGAATCCACATGTATTTTTAAGAAAAAATATTTCCAAAAGGAAAATTTGTAACGAGAACAACGACGACCGTATAGATTTTAGTATTTATGCCAAATGTATCAGGAAACATGAAGCGACATTGAGCCAAAATTTTATTTTCTGCCGATGAAATTGTATGCTATACTTTACGCGAACCCTTTTCGCCCTGTTATATCCGTATTCTACACATTTGAGGGTATTGCGTTTGATTCTTGGAATTATGTAACTATTCAGCTATCCAAACCCAATAAATCCGCACTTGGCAATGGTAAAGCCGTTTGGGTAGCGATGCGGTTGCCAAGTGTGGATTTATACATCTCACGGCAAGAAATTGCATATTGATTTCGTCGATACGAATACCAGCAACGAATAAATGGCAATTTATTACCGTGGACTGAATAGTTACGAAGTTTAATCATTGATGTTGACGTTTTACACTGCTCGTGTTGCGGCAAGCATCGCCATAAAAAACGCAAAATAAATGAAACCGACGAAACCGCCGATAAAACCGAATATCGCCGGTTCGACAAACTTGCTTAACAATACAACCCGCCGTGTCAACTGTTCTTCGCAATAATCCGCCACGTGCAATAACGAGGCGTCAATACTGCCGCTCTCTTCGCTCACGCCGAGCATTGCCGTACTCATCGGACATAACCTGCGCAATGCCGTTCCTTTAACCGCCTTCGTCAACGAACCGCCCTGTTTCACGGTTTCCCGAACCTTGCGGATTTGCGCCGCATAATACCGGTTACTCATAATTCCTTCGACCAATTCTAACGCCGCCGTAATATCAACACCGCTACGGATTAACGCTCCCAACGTCCGCGTCCAAAGCGTGTTGCTGTGTTCCCGAATCGCTTTGCCAATCAGCGGAATGTATAACATTATTAAGTCAAACCGTTCAACGGTCTGCGGATTGCGCCGCAATAAAAAACATATCACGACGAGACATACCGGAACGATAATGAAATATGCCCAAGAGTTCATACACAAATCATTCAACGCGATTAGCAGTTTTGTTGTGAGCGGCATTGCGACGGTTTTCGATTGTTTGGTGATGAACGCCATAATGGTCGGCAAGACGTAAGCGACCATATAATATGCAATGCCGACTGCAACGCACATCACGATGGCGGGATAAGAAAATGTTTGAATGATTTGTCCTTTGACTTTTCGGTTGCGTTCCATTAAATCGGAAGCATAAGCGAACATTTCGTCAAGCGTTCCGTTTGCTTCGCCGACTCCAATAAGACCAATCGACACCTTACCGAAGAATGGGGCTTCTTCTTCGAGTGATTTTTTCATTGACGCTCCGCTGCGAACTCTTTCGGTAAGTTTAGCGAACACAACAGCGATACGTTTCGGCGCTTGTTCGCCGACGGCTTCAAGAGCGGTTAAAATCGGAACGCCTGCTTGAAGCAGCGAAGACAGTTGCCGCAAATAAATTTCCTGATGCGCCGCCGCCGGACGAATAAGGGAACGCAGTATCGACAAAGGATTACGGTTTCCGTTTATACCGGAAGAAACCGTTGCGGGAACTAATTGCAATATCATTCCTTGCGAACGTAGTTTTATCGCTGCATTGTTGGCGTTGTCCGCTTCAATGTTGCCGGTCGAGATTGTTCCGTTCTTACTGATTTTATATTGAAATTGCGGCATTTGCTATTTTCTTTGTCAAAGCATAAACGTTACCCGCTTCACCTCTTCCGGTGTGGTCAATCCTTGACGGATTTTGTCCGCTCCGTCTTGCCGAAGCGTTTTCAAACCGGTTTCCTCAAACACATATTTTCGTATCGCCGCCTCTGAAGCGCGAGCGTGAATCATTTCCCGAATCTGTTGATCAACCGGAAACATTTCGTAAAGTCCCAATCGTCCCGCATAGCCGGTTCCGCCGCATAAAGGACAACCGACGGCTTGGGGAACAAACACTGCGCCGCTTGCGTTTTGGTGAAACGAAAATAATTCTTTGTCTTCGTCCGCTGCTTCAACCATCTTGACGCAATGCCCGCACGGTTGGCGAACGAGCCGCTGCGCAACCACAAGCCGCAGCGCCGATGTTATTAATTCCGCCGCAACGCCAAGATTGCTCAGTCGGATAATCACGCCCGCGGCGTCATTTGCGTGCAGCGTCGATAAAACAAGATGTCCGGTGAGTGAACTTTTGATTGCGATATCCGCCGTTTCACTATCGCGTATTTCACCGAGCATAATAATATCAGGGTCGTGCCGTAGCGTACTTCGCAACGCCTTACTGAAACTTACCCGTTCACTGTCGATGCGTATCTGATTGACGCCGTCAAGCGGAATTTCAACAGGGTCTTCAATGCTTAAAATATGTTGTGTGCCGGGTTCTTTCAAATGCCGCAGCGCCGCGTAAAGCGTCGTTGTTTTACCGCTGCCGGTCGGTCCCGATAAAAGAATAACGCCGTGCGAATTATTTAAATGTTTCCGAAATACGCGGTGATGTTCGGCGCTCATTCCGATTTTATTTAAGTCCGCCAATTCGGCGGCAACGGCTTCGGTTGCAAGAATCCGTAGCGTTAATTTTTCGCCGTAGAGCGTCGGAATAATGGCGACTCGCATTGAAATATCCTGTTCGTTCACTCGCAGTGAAACTTGTCCGTCTTGCGGGATACGGTGTTCTGCAATATCGAGACCGGCGGCAACTTTAACGGCGGACACCAATTCGGCATGAGTCGATAACGGCAACGTGTAGTCAACCCGCATCACGCCGTCAATCCGCAAGCGGACTTTTGTAGATTTTTTTTCGGGATCGAAATGTATATCGCTGCAACGGTAAAGCAACGCCCGCCGGACTGTTTCCTCGAACATTGCCAACGGCGTATCAACGCTTGCGGTATTGTCGGGATAATACCGCTTAATCGCCGGTACCACCGATTCGGAGTCAAGAATTTTCAAAACTTTAACGGCAACCGTCAAGGACGATTCGAGCCGCGATAAAGCAATATCGTCTTGAGCGTCTGCCATTACGATAAACAACGTCTCGTCGGCAATGTAGAGCGGCAGAATTTTTAACCGCCGCGCCAACGCTGCCGACACGGTTTTCAATGCGTCCCGCGACGCAACAACACGGGTTAAATCAATTTTTTGCTCGGACATTGTTAATGAAAATACAATACCAACTGAAACTTCAACTGCAACTGGCGGTTATTTGCAACCGTTCCTAGTTTCGTTATACTTGGATCAAGAACAGGAAAACCCAAACGAAAATTTTTAATCCGAACCGGATATTCAAATTTTTCCGTCTCTCGCAGAAACTTCAACATATTGCGGTAATCGCCTTCGATAAGATAATCATAGGTTTCATTCGGAACGTCCGTATCGTTCGGCGTCGTTTGCGTTGTTGAAGTTGGCGCGGGACTCGCCGGAACTTCTTCTTTACTTTTTGTTTTACTGTTCTTCTTCGTTTCCGGTTTCGGGGACGCTATTTTTATCGGCGGCGCAACGGACAACCGCGTATCGAGTAATTGCAATTTCTCTTTGGCAATCAAGGTTCCGAACTGCGAAATCACGGCGGTTTTATTCTGCTGCATAATCTTCGGTTTGCGTTTGGCAACTTTTTCCGCTTCTTTTTTTCGTTCTGCAAGGGACTTTTCCCGTCCTTCAAGTTTGAGTAATGCGTCTTGAATTTCACTATCAGTATCGATGGTCGGCAGGATATTTGGCGGGTCGCTTTTGGCGTAACTATCCGTCGCCGTTTTTATGTCGGCAAGCAACGGCGTGAACCAATAATGCCGCGTAGCAAAGACGATTGCCAACGCCGCAAGCAAACCGATAGCGGTACGGTGAAACGTTGTCAAACGCAAATACACCGATAAAAAATTGTCTTTCCAAATCCGTAATTGTCGCCGTAATGCTCGCATTGTTATTTGTGCGATTCCTAAAAGGAAATCGGTTCGGTTAATAGCTTGTAATACGAAAAACAAATATTTGTTCACGCGGATTATCCGCCGCTTTTTCAAACGTCTTCAATTCCAAGTTATACGAAATATTTATCAATTCCGCATTAAACTTACTGCTGAAATTCAACAATCCTTCCTGGTACATCGTCCTACCGGAAATTTCATATCCGGTTTTGTCTTGTTCGATTTTTTCAATCTTCGTGTAAAGCGGCATATTGCTGCTCAATTCCGTCAAAATCTTCATCAATCCGGCAGGCGTGCAACTCTTTTCATTAAGCAATGCGATGACTTTATCACAACGAAAACGTTCCGCATCAATGTTCGCAAGTTTATCTTTCAGCCGCTTTCTTTCGTTCTGTATTTTTTTCCATGCTGCCGCTTTTGTTTCAACCGCTTTCAAATCGTTTTCTAACTTCCATTTTCCGCCGAATGCAAACGCCACCGCGAACAGTAGTGATAGAACTAAAATCCACGTCCCGACATAATGAGGGTCGATAATTTTTTCACCGCACGAAACGACCGGACACGCTCCCTCGCCGGCTGAATCAACTGCCGCAACCGTTCGAGCAATCTTCTCGGCAATGCCGTTGAAGCTGATAAACTCCGCGTCGGTTTCCGTATCAACGATTGTCCGCAGTTGCTTTTCACGCTCTCCGCCGATTCCCGCGTTGCATAAGACAATTTGAATCGGAACGTTTTTATGAATATCTAACCGCTTTTGTAAACGTTCTAATTTTTCTGAATTTTCGCCGTTGTTTTGCAATGCGCCAACCGCAACGCCGCCGATGAGCATTGGTTGCGTTTCCGTTGCGCCGACGCAATAAAATCCCGTTTCTCTCCGCAGAAGTAAAAAACGTTTTTCCGATGCGTTTTCTGCGTGAACCGCCAACGCCGTTAGCTCCAATGCCGCACAACCGTCAAATAATAGCTGCTCTTTACCGCATTGTTTTCCGTAATTTTCGAGAA
Organism: Planctomycetaceae bacterium; assembly: GCA_031267635.1. Classification (GTDB taxonomy): domain Bacteria; phylum Planctomycetota; class Planctomycetia; order Pirellulales; family Thermoguttaceae; genus WRMR01. The sequence continues at coordinate 6,344 of JAIRYX010000155.1, read as the reverse complement.
GCGAATTTTCAAACTCCGACGTTAACAAAACATTCGGCATTGCCCCCATTTGAAACTCTTCCGCTTTGACCGAAACAACGCGGACGCTGCCAAATTCCGAACCGGTGGTTTGCGATAGCTCCGATGCAAGAATCGTTTGCGTTTCTTCCAACGTTAAATCCAACGGCAGTTCTATATCGAGCGCCTGCACTTGCCGCGGCAACACAAGCCGGATACGGCGGCAGTTGGTCTTTTCGGCAAAATCAAACAACGCCGACGGTATCTGTTTCGGATTCCGACCGTTGAGCGTCATTTGGTCAAAGCACATCCAGTCCCGCTGACGACGACGCAACGCGAACGCATACCACGTTTCACCGTCGTGAATCAACACTGAAACCTTGCTGTGTTTTTTATTAAAAAACATTTTATTTCACTCATGTTACGCATCGGTTATGTATTTCATCTTCCGTAACGAGTAGGGGCGACGCTTGATTTTGTAAACTTATTCCCAATTCAGGCAATGTTATTTGTGTTCTAAACCTCATTTTCACCTAATTTTCCAAACAAAACAACCTCAGTAGCCAATGAATCCTCCACAACGATAACCTCATTACCTCATCAAAGTTAATGAGGTAATGAGGTTTTGTTTTTTGGGGAGACCTTTTTGCTACTGAGGTCGTTTTGTTAAGAAAATTAGGTAGAAATGAGGTTAAAAAATACGAAATTCTCTTATCGAAATGCTCCCGATTACATTTCACAGAATAGTTACTCATAATATTTTCCGGCAAATTGAAAGGAATTATTTCGTTGTCCAGTGAGGATTTATTGGGTTTGGGTAACTTAATTGTTACGAAAATTATATTATTTGAAATATTTAACTACTTATAAACGGTTTCGGCATGTGCCGACGGCGACGTGTTACCTGTGAATCGCGGATGCCTGTATATACTCTACCCGTCATTTTTTATCCTTTTTTTATTTGTTAACTCATGTTACGCATGAGTCTCAATTCAATCCGAAATACGATTATTGGACACTCCTTGATATTCATGCGTAACATGAGTTTATTTCAAATACACGTTTACCAAGTTTTCGCCCGCTTGGAGTTTGACCGTTATTACGCCGCTGTCTTTCGCAATGCCGCCGTAAGTTCCATGCACTAACAGCTTGCGAATTCCCGGCGTTAAATGTTTAAATGTTACTCCATTTGGATTATTATTTGTTTCCTCAAAATCTGGTATCGGTTTTTTATTGGGAACTTGCGTATTGTTATTGAACAACGTATCTGTCAACTCCCAATTTGTTGCATCGTTTTTCTCCGCTTTCGTTTGCCGAATGCAGGCGGTTCCATCAACTTCATCAACATACGGCGAAAACACAACGACATGCTGCGTATCCGACGCTTCTGGAAATGTCCACTTCGTCTCCAAATCGCCTTTGACTTGAATTTGAATTTGCACCGTTAAATTTGCCAGCACCCGATTGGAAAAGTTCCACCGAAAGTCATCTCTGTTCTGCCAACTCACCGATTCATCATCTTCTTCATCGTCTTTGGTATTATCCGCACCGTAACTTCCGATTGCGTCAATCGTTTTCTCCTCCCAAACCGTATTCGTTGTTTCGGTCGTTTTTGTTGTTTCGGTTGTTACTGTATGTACCGTATGAAACTCCGAACCGAAGCCGTCATAAAGTTTTGTGCCGGCAATATTGATGTAAGGTCCCTGCCAACCGGCACTCAACGTAATGTTATGCGGTACAATTCCGTCTGGATAAAGCCGTTTCGGTAGTGTACCATATTCCGTTTTACATTCCCAAAGTTCAGATAACTTTTTTCCTTCGTCCTCTTCGTCGGTTGGTAAAATCGGCAAACGTCCCATATCGTTAAGAAACTTACTTTCACCGTTTGCGCCGCCGGTGATTGCCATTTCAATTTCGTCAAGACGTTGTCGGGTTGTTTCATATCTTGCGCGGTCGTTGAGCGAAGCGGTCATCGTCAGCACACTCCCCGCCAACGCGGCAAGAATGCCGAGAACAATCACCAATTCGATGAGCGTCATTCCCTGGTTAAATGGTTGCCGCCTTTTCATAACAACCTCCGTATGAATTTCTTGTGTTTTTCCTCGACAGCATTGATGTTGCCGGTGAAATCGCCGCCGCCCCAAAACGGATACGCAACATAGAGATGTTTTATATCTTTGTCGGTATCCTTATACGAAACGACATCACCGTCATTATCGGTTGCGATAACACGATAATAATTGTTATCCGATTCGTTCACCACAAACGGCGTTTCAATCACAGATAAATTATTTCGTTTTCCTTCCGGCATAAGATACGGACCCCGCCAGCCGATTTGTCTCTCGTTATCCCAGTCATCATCCCAGTCATCGAAGTTGTCATCATTTTCCAACAGCAACGAAAGTCCGTATTTTGCCGCAAGTTTATAATTTTTTTCCTTGTTTGAATTGAAAGACACATCGCCCGCGAAGATTTGAAACGCCGCTTGAATATCCGCTAATTCTTTCACGACAACGGAGTCTTCAATCGCTTGTTTGCGGTCGATATGCAGATTGACAATCAACACGGACGCCAACGCGCCGAGCAGTCCAATCACAACTAATAATTCAAGAAGGGTAAATGCACGTTTCATTATTTTTTACGGGTGAATGTATAACTATTTCGTTGCCCCCACCAAATCAATCCGTATCGTGTCATTGAATAGTTCAATCAATTTTACCGGAAGATATTATTATACTTCTCACACTTTAAAATTCGTCTTTCATCAAAAAAGGGACATGAGGGACAAAAGGGACTTTTGGGACGTGATGAACAATCAACACTGTCTGAAAAGTCGAAATTTCAAGTGCGAGGAGTATATTGCCGCCATTAGTTATCAAATCTCCCTTAGTCGCCCCAATTGTACATAAGCATGCGCCCTTATTCCCTTATTTTTCGTATCATTTTTTTGATAAAAATCCATCATCTAAAAAATAAAAGTAACCGTTCATGGTTTATTTTCAAATCTACTGCAAACGGCTGGAAAATACACTTTCTTTTGCTCACTCTATGATGAAATATCCCATTCAAACTCGTTTGTAGTATAGAATGAAATACAAACCTCATTTCCACCTAATTTTCCTAACAAAACAACCTCAGTAGCCAATGAATCTTCCTCCCTACCAAACCTCATTACCTCATTGGATTGTTTCTGATTCATTTATATTTCTCACATGCAAATTCTTCTGAATGAGGTAATGAGGTTATTTCTTTTGTTGTCCATGTTGCTACTGAGGTTGTTTTGTTAGGAAAATTAGGTGGAAATGAGGTTTTTCTATTCACTCTACTTGAAAGTAAAACAATATTTGTGAACGGTTACAAATAAAGGCATAAGGGTAAGTTTGGGGGCTTTGTTGGTTACTGAGGTTGTTTTGTTAGGAAAATTAGGTGGAAATGAGGTTTTTCTATTTACTCTACTTGAGAGTAAAACAATATTTGTGAACGGTTACAAATAAAGGCATAAGGGTAAGTTTAGGGGCTTTGTTGGCTACTAAGGGAAATTTGATAAATAAGGGCTGTAATGGTATACTTTTCACACTTAAAATTTCGACTTTTAAGACAGTGTTGATCGTTCATCACGTCCCAAAAGTCTCTTTTGTCCCTCATGTCCCTTTTTGATGAAAGCCGAATTTTAAAGGGTGAGGAGTACAGCATGAGGATAATTTCGCCCTGCTGACAAGCAACAGGACGAAACTATTAAATTACTAAACTGCAAAACCGTTTCCTACGGATTGATGGGTTCGCAGTCGGAATCCGTGATACCAAGCAACTTCGCACTTGGCGTATCGTCAAACGTTATCGTTACGATAGCAGTTTTACCAACGTGCGCTCCGCCTGCTATACCGACAAGTCCAGCGGTTGAACCACCATTAGTATCATCTACCCAATCATCGTCATCAACTTCCCATCCGGCATCCTCTAGATGTTCCTCGGCTTCACTTTTGGCTCCCGACAAAGTGCCGGTGGGATGGAGGTAAACACCAGTCGCCGTCGTAGTTGCTTTGTACACACCGTTGGGAAGCAATCCGATGTAGGCAATGTAGTAATTGAACTCATCATTGTCCGCCAGCGGATTTTTGCCGACGACGTCCAAACTGTATTCCTTCACTGCCTTTGCCCATGAATTACCGCCCTCTTGACCGGAAGCCCAGTTGACGGTCGGCGAAACATACAACGCAATAACTGCTTCAACGCCTTCCGACGCTAATGAAGTAATGTTATTGCCATTGAATGTCAACGGATCGCCACTCTTGGTCTTCCAAGCATTGGTGACTTGTATCACGCTTGCATCATCGGCGTGCGTATAACCGAGAGCGACGTGATAATCGTTACTTGTCGAGTTGCCGGTTCCAACAGCAATGTGACCAAGCCCGATGCTTTCCAGAGCCCCGGCGGCATCGCCTGTGGACAAAGCACTGACTTCAACGATGTTGCTGGCGGCATTTGCCGCCATTGTGCCGGTGATGCCGGACATCAGCTCGAAGTCGGAATCGCCCTCTACCAAACCGGTGTGCAACCCTTCGGGTAGTTTGCCAAAGAGCGCATAATACTCTTTGAGCGTTTTCAGTGTGGTGCCTTTGTTGTACTGGTTAATGCCGCTCAACGCTTCTTGGCGGCTAACGGACAAAGAGGGAAGGACTGCCATCGCAAGAGCGGCAAGGATGCCGATGACAATCAACAATTCGATAAGGGTAAAACCTTTTCGCATTCTCATAGTGAAATCTCCTATATGAGTTTTGAACAGGAAACGAGTTGATTTTGTGTTAGGTTTCCTGTTCGATGGTGTAAATAACTGCCCGGTCGTTTTTGACCGCGGTCAGCGTTAAAACAAAACTGAAACGAAACAGGTCTCGAATCCCTCATTCGCAGACAGGCGTATTGCATAAGCAAACCTCCTTTCTGTGGTTAGTATATCATATATGTTAACCGTACTATTTAATAAATTATGTTTTCTCACAAAGGCACGGAGGCACAAAGAATTTATTTTTTAGGATACTTCGATGTTCTTGGTTGCTTTGTGAAAGACAAATTTTCAAGTGTGATGAGTCTCTATTAGTCCTTCCGCAACGATTTTTCCGGCACGTCAATGACATACCGATACTGTTTGCCGGACTTAATAATGACTTCTTTTTGACCACGTTTGAGGAGCTTGACTTCGACGGCGAGGTCGCCGAATCCATCGTGAAGCAGGAGTTCACGAAAGATTTTCACGATGCGCTGTGTACAGTCGTCCTCTTGCGGCGCAAGCGGTTGATGCACAGTTTTTTCCACGAGAATCTCTGATTAGGTATAAAAAATTAGCGTTTTATCGCAACACAATACGTGTGCGGTAGATAGAACATACACTAAACAAGAGAGAAAACCGGCGGAGCGCGGCTCTGAACAGAAAAAATGAGTTGAAGAATACAAAAAGCAACGGGCGGAGACACGAAGTCGTCCGCTACATTGAATTCGATATGAGGAAGATGCGGCAAAACGCCGCTTTGACAAAGCGATACAAACTCGCAAATGGGACAATTTTCACCATTTGTATCGTTTTCAACGGCAATACCATCATCAAGTGAATTTTGTCCTGTGTTATTTCCGTGTTGATGTTCGCTGGGGTGTTCGTGAGAGACAACCGACTGACCACAACTGTGATAATGATCGAACCCCGGCAAAATATGCAAACCCTCGCTTAACAACATCACAGGAGCGAATGTTGCCAAGAGCAGGTATGACGTAAATTGTTTAGGAATTCGGAACATAACTATAAGTTGTTATATCATCTTGTGATATAATGGAAGAGCAAAGTTTCTACGAATCGAATAATACCATCAAAAATAAATTTCTTGAATTTATCGTTTTTTATCGTATTAACATCTATGATAACCTGAAAATAAAATCCTGTCAACAAGAATATCGCCAAAATTAATATTTTCACAAAATATTTTCCAGCGTTCCCAGGTTGGTGTGTATTTTTGTATTAATTTTGTGTAGTTATTTTGTAACTATTCAGTCGTTCAAATTTGTTGAAAATGAGGTTTTTAGAATCAAAAGTATTAACACAAATATTATGCGGTGCTTTGCAAGAGTTTTTTGATAGTGGCACGTATTTTTTTGATTTTTTTGGGGTCGTCGTTCACGAGGTCTAAAAAATCGATGATTCTTATCAACACAAACAAGCCCGATAATAATGTTCCCGCCGTAGGCGGTTTGCCGTGTTTTTGACTCTTCCCGCTCAACTTCACCAACACCACTTTCAACTCCTCCGCCTCAACACTCGTGTTTCGCTGTAAACTCCAAACGACCGAAGACGCCATTGATAC
>JAIRYX010000137.1 GCA_031267635.1 Planctomycetaceae bacterium | reverse complement strand
TTTTTTAGACCTCGTAAACGACAACCCAAAAAAAATCAAAAAAATACGTGCCACTATCAAAAAACTCTTGCAAAGCACCGCGTAATATTTGTGTTAATACTTTTGTTTAGAAGTCCCCTTTATATTATCATTTTTCTTTCCTCAATAACTCTCATAACAAATAAAAAGATAAAACATGGATTTATACAAGGTTATTAGATATTTTTTTGTTGTAGTGATATGTGCCGTTATTTGGAGTTTTGGTAACACCGTTTTGTCTGATGAATCATCTATGCAAAAAATTATAGATGAAATGGAACGCCTGACTTCTGAAGGAACAGCACCAAATTATGATGACATGATGCCTGTGTTAAAACAACATGAACACGAACTTTCAGAAACGGAGTTTTTACAAATTGCTATTTCGCTGGCAAATATGCAACGCCCAATAATTCCCCCAAAAGCATTATCTTCACTTTTTAAGAGTAAGATAAAAGCAATTCGCTCTGTTTATTTGGAATACGATGTCAACACAAATCATTTTGGAGAAAAAACATCGCCTTCTAATGATTTTAAAAAAATTATTTTTATAAGAGACAGAAATAAATTTTATTCAGACGTTACTTTTGATAATAGAAAAGAATTAGCTCCGAGTGATTTAATACGAAAAACACAGGCGTATAATGGCGATGTCGTATCAGCGGTTGCTTATTTTTCTAACAAATCACGGGGAATTGAAGGAGGCATTACTCCCTTTGAAACTCTTCAAAATATTCTTCCGATGGAAGATCCCTTGTATTATTCATGTTTACTTGATTTAGAATCTCAAAAACTTGCAGACAGAACACAACTTTCTGTATCATCGATTCTTGATGGAGAAATAGGGCAATCAGGAATTATTTTTGAAAAAACAGTAACAATAGGAGATACGAACTGTATTGTAGTCCAGTATGGTCTTGATAAGTATTACTTTGATCCCCAAAAGGATTTTTCAATTGTTAAAATAGAAAAATCAAGATTAATGACAAATGAAAAAAATGAAAGTATGGTAAAGCCCTACAGAACATTTATGATGACAAATCATATTGATTGCGGGAATGGTATTTGGATTCCTCAAAATATCACTTTGATTTTTAACTTTGGAAGTCGATTTGATAGAAAAGTAACGATCAATATTTCCAAAGTAAAAATTAATGACACAATCAAAGAAGAAGTATTTACGAATATTTTTCCCGATAATACAATAGTTTCCGACTTGGTTCATCATGCCACTTATAAATGGGGGGAACGTCCATCCATCAACGGTCTTCTCCAAGAAACGGTTAAACCTAGAAGCACCTCGATTTACAACAAGATTAGCATCATTGTAGGTCTCATCATGATTGTGATTGAAGTTGTTTTGGAGATTCGCAAGCGGATTCTTAAAAGGCGTGCCTCATGAAAAATATCAATCATTTATTGGGGCTTTTGTTTATTCGCGATTTTAGGACAATTGTAATTCGGCAACCGTAAAAATATGACAAACTTTTCAAGAGATTCCTATTCATATTTTTTCAAATTGTCACAAGTCATTGTTATCTGTTTGTCTTGCGGATGTCAAAACAAACATGCCGTTGAAACTTTCGACGATCTTGAAATCATGTTCATTACTTTGTCGAACAAAGGTTTAGGACAACCATTAGGAATGTTTGTCGTAAAAAATGTTACCGATTCGGATTGTTCTATTCAAGGTATTGAAGTTTGCGAATCCAACGCAACGCAACCGATTGCTTCGGACTTATTGAAATTTACGCACAAAACCATTTCTCCTCGCAGTTTGGAGTTCGGCGTTTTCAGAATAAGTAGTGCGGATTATGTCAAAAAATTATCATTGAATGTTCATTACGAAAAAAACAAAAAACGATTTTACGCTTCCAAACTCATTGACGGTTCGGAAATTTGGTCAAAAGGATTTTACGTCGCCCAAGATTTGAAAACGTTGTTTTTTTATATCGAAACGGAACATAAAATTGAACCGGAACATCTCAAACAATGTCAAATTCAAATCAACGGTAATAAGGCAAGTATTGCGGATATCGTCGTTTTCCCCGCGCAAAAAGAAAACTCCGTTGTTTGTATTCAAGCGACGCCGGACAAAACCTTATCAAAAGGGGAACGGATATTTATTAGCGCGACGTTTGACGGAATCACTTACTACGGCGGCGTCACAAAAGTGTTTTACGCATTTGCTTTGGGCGGAACGCAATACGACAAAGTCGTTCGACCGGTCAGTATTGAACATGTCAACGGAGACGTTCAATTCCATTTGTACAACGAAGCGGATTTTCGCAAGTCGCCGGCTGTTATCGAACAAGTCAGGATGGACGGAAAAGATATTACCAATCAATGCGTATTGCCGGAAGCGTTGCCGCCCGATTTACATCATTTTGAAAAAGACGTTCGTGATTTGGTTGTAAAAAATTTGAATTTGAAAAACGGTGAAACGCGAAGATTTGACATTGATTTCAAACGGCAAAAACCGCTTCGTAACGAAACAACGCCGGAAGGATATTTCAAAACACAAACGTTTTCCTTTAAAACACGGCATAATGTCCCTTTTGAAATGGATTGTGATGAAGGACTAAAAGACGGCGTTTGCGTTTTTTACGCGGGGTTATGGCAACGTCCCGAATTTCAGGAAATTCTACGGCGTTGCTCGTCGGTTTATGACGCAGACCCGAACGTTCCTGTTTACGCTTATCCTCATGAAGGAACAAAACCGGAAACGGCATATCAAATTGCGGCTTGTTGTGATTTCATTGCCGCAGGACAAACAATTCCCTTGATACCGCCGACATTTGAACGCGCGAAAAAATATTTTCAGTATTATAATGAAACATTTCGATTGCCGGTTGCATGGGTTGGTTCAGTGATGTCGGACAATGATCATGCTACAAGCCCGGAAGATTTGCGATGGTTGACATGGGGAGCGATTGGAGCGGGAAGTCACGGCGTTTTTTTAACGTCGCCGGAAAAGGGAGACGCGGAAATCATTGCGTCATGTCAAAAAGCCCAAAAAGAGATTTTGGCGGAAGTGCAAAAACAAAACGAATTTTTGGGAATAAGTTATCCAATCAAATTACATTCCGTTTGTAACCAATCGGGAATCCATTTTGATTTTTTGTCATGCGGAACAGATCATATTTTCATTGTCGCGTTAAACGAATGGGGAACACGTTCTGTTTTTCAGGAAGCTGAACCATTTATGGCGGCTCCCCGTATTGGTGTGGAACTTGCCGTAACAACGGGCGAAAATTGGAAAGCCATTTCCGCGGTTGACCCTATCACAAATGAATCTATTGAAATCGCCCATGAAAAAGAAACCGTTTTGAAATTACCGACTTTTAATAACGTACAAATCATTTTACTCGGACGTGAAAAATTCAATGGAACAAATGAAAAAGTCCACGAGATACCACCGATTGTCTTTGAGGATTCGCCGATTGTTTCGCTTGGAAAAATACGACCGGAAACGATTCATAAAATTTGCGTCCCGATAAAATCCAATTGGAATACGCAAACCGTCTTATCGGGAAAAGAAATCAGTCAGAGAAACTCCAAACCCGGTCGAGTGATTTTACAAGACATTCCTATCACAGCCCGCGAAAAAGGAGCATTATCCTTTGAATATACTTCGCCGCAAGCGACGGGAAACAGCGTTACTCATATTCGGTTTGAATCGCCGGATATTCCTGATTTTTCTATGCCGATTTATGTTTGCGCGGACGTTCAAGAACCGGTCGAATTATCTCACACGATGCTGGATTTTGGTTGTATTCCGATTGGAACGCGAAGCGATATGCGTGAAGTTAAAGTAAAATCGAAATATGGAACGTGCAAGATTGAAAGTATAACAGCGGATAATGAGCAGGTTGTTCACATTCAGAAAAATGAGGACGAACAATCGTTCAACATTTTCATTCAATCCAATAATGTCGGTACGATTTCATCTTCGTTAGACGTTGCGTTATTGCTTGACGATACGAATGAGGTGATTCATAAAACGGTGCGATGTCTCGGTCAAATACAGAAGACGGTATTTGCGTCGCCGTCGATAGTCAGCGTTGTCATTGCCGATCAGCCCAAAAGATATACAATTGAAATTCAGCATGTCAGCGACAAACCGATTAAAATTGTTTCCGTGACATGTAGCTCCTTCCTTGATTGGAAAATTGAGAAAGAAAAATATGCCCGACATCATCAGTTGGAAATAACCGTATTTCCCAAAATCCTTGAAACAGAAAAAGCGGAACTGATGATAAAAGGAAATACGGAAGACGGAGAAAATTTTACAATAACAATTCCGGTCACAGCGTTTTCATCGAACACTAACAATCCTCAACAAGAGAGAACACAATGACGAATCTGAAAATCTTCTCTTTGATGGCGGTGATAATACTTGTCTTGTTATTAGGTTGCCGAAAAAATGACGATGCAAAAAATAACGAATTGACGCAAGAGAAAATAGAACATCTTCCTGATTCCCTAGAAGAATTGAAAAGAAAACTTGTCCATTCGCCATCGGTACAAATTGGCGAAGTCTTGCAAAAAGTTGAAGTAACGCTTCAATCGGTTTATGCGGAAAAGACGCCGGAACGGTTCCCAAATTGGATTGCTTTTCACTCAATATTGATGTATGGCGATTCGGCTTATGCGGACTATCATTCGGAAAAAAACGCCGACGAAAATTTGAAAAGAATTTTTGCGATATTACAAAACTCGAACACGAAAGAATCCGGTGCGTTTGTTGTCCGCGAGGGGTTGCCTTATCCGAGACATACCGGAGAGTATTTTACACAAGAACATCATCCGAACCAATTTTTGCATTATTTCAGCATGAGCGGCGCGCCGTTGGAAGCGAAATTAAAAATAGACGAGAAAGAATATACGTTTCACGATCTTTTGGAAAGAGCATTACTGGAAACAAAAACAACGGATGAATTGGCATATACGGTGTTGGTTTATTCGCATTATTTGGAACCCGATAAACAATGGAAAAACAAATTTGGGGAAACAATGCGTTTGGCGACATTGTTGGAAAAATTATTAAAAACGCCTGAAAAAACATGTTTGGGAACGCATCGCTTGAGCGCGTTGGCGAGAGTATATGCCAAACGGGAACTCAAAGAAGACAAGGCGACAAATAAATTATGGACTGAATTGGAACGGCAAGTATTGGAATCAATTGTGCGGTTAAAGCAATTGCAACGCGAAGATGGCGGTTTTGAACCGCCGGGTTTGACCGCAGGAACGCCGTCGCAAGACAATATAGACGTTTATTATACGGGACATTCATTGGAATGGATTACGTTTTTAGATAAAGAATATTGCCGCGATGATTGGGTGGTTCAGGCAATAGAAAAATTGTCGGACATTGTTCAATTGACTTATTCTCCAACATTCAGAAATATGGACGCTCTCGGAAACGAGGAGTCGCATTTTGATTTTGACGCTCTTTCTCATGCTATGTCGGCATTAAGAAGATGGCGCGATACGGTTCGCGCAAAC
>JAIRYX010000090.1 GCA_031267635.1 Planctomycetaceae bacterium | reverse complement strand
GGTGCAAATGAATTTCAGGTTCATCTATAATAATAGTCTTATTTTCAGGAATACATAAACATTGAGCAATAAGATATAAACCGACACGCTCGCCATCGCTCATTTCAAGACCGTTGTATGAAGTTTTTGTTCCGTCAGGTTTATTCAACGTAGCTGTTACTTTTGCATCGTCAAAGTCAATATCCCTTCGAGAAAATACATTTTTCCAAATTCTTTTCAGCGTATCAACAATTGTATCCGGTGCTTTTTTGTATTGTTGTCCCGTTTTGTCTCTTTCTTTACAATCTTTCCTGAAAGCAGCGTTTTCATTGTTTTCCATTGCAATCAAAGCAGCAAGAACATTTTCATAATCTTGTAATAATTGGGTTGTGTAATTATTTCCCCAATTCCAACGATTCCCTTTTGTTTGTTCTTTTTTTTCTTGTCCATATAATAAGAGATTCTCTGCCTGTTCATAACTTTTAAGTGGGATAAATTCGCCAAAACTCAATGAACGTTGCGATCCAACTCTATGCGTATTATCCATACTTTGCTGTTCCATCCAAGCTCCAAGTTTGCTTTTCCCTGAGCCATTCGCCCCAATGATTATGAGCGAGTTACTATGGGCGATTTTTTCTTGTGGTTGCCCGCTTGCATTGGGTAATTTGTATTTATAGTCTTGTACCATAATTTTACTTTTTGTTATACTTTACTTTTTCCTCTGCTACTCTCAATGCTTCAATACCCAATTTTTCATCAACTATTTCATAAACAAATTTATCCGAAAGCCATGCCACTACCATATGCGCTATCTCTGATGATTAATCTTATCAACAAATTCGTCATATTCAATCTTGCATTTTATTTTTTCCGCCGCAAAAAGAAACAAAAAAGCCAATTGCCGACAAAAAAAGACCAGTATCCAGAAAATACACTACACCCTCTGCGGAACGGAACTGTTCATGCCCAGACGTGCCTCAAGCTCCGCAATTCGTAGAGCCGTCTGATCAACGATTTCTGTCAAATGATCATTGACGAAAAACAATTACTCAATGAACTCCCCCTCAGAGAACATCGCCAAAATCCGCACAATTTACCACACAAGATTAACACATTCATAAATTCATGTCAATACCCAAATTGCTCAAATAAAATGAGGCGACGGCTACCCTTTCAGGGCAGAAAAGCTGCCTTAAAAGGGATATTAGGGACTAAAGGGACAGATGAACGAATGAACATTGTTTAAAACCGAAATTTCAAGCGCAAGAAGTATATACGGTTGCCATGCGGGATTTATTTGGGGTGGGCAACTGAAGAGTTACAAACTTCCCTTTATCTTTGCCCTTGAATCGGGTAAACGGCTTTCACGGAGATGTGCGGATAGGTTTTACCGTCTTGAACATAGCTGCTTTGTATGCCGATAAGTCCAACGGTTTGGTTGACATATTGATTCAAATCAATACCGACCGTTTGCGAAATGAGGAAATTTGTTTTGCCCGCATCGTTTACCAATGCGTATTTGGGAACGTCGTTTGGTTTATCTTGATTGACTTTGATTCGTCCAAGCCGTCCGATTGCGTCAAATGCATTTGCTGAAACGACGTTGACGCCGTTTTCACGCTGTCCGTTCACGAGGTGATTTTCTGAATGAGCGACAGTTTGTTTTGCCGGCTGACGCGATGCGGTTTGTTTTAAAATAGTCGGTTGTCGAGATTGCGAAACGGTCGGCGTTTCCGATACGACAGACGGCGGCTCTTGAACCGTTATGCCGCGCGATTGAATAATTTGCGTCAATGCCGCCGCTTGATCCGTTATTGGATAAGTTTCTGTTTCAGACGGTGTTGTGTTTGGCATTCCATTTTTCGATGTTTGTAAACCGAAAATCGTTTGCGGCGTCAGATTGATTCCCTGATATTCGTCGTAAACGACGACTTCGTCCGGAACTTCTACACCTTCGGGTATAATAATTTCCTGCGGAATATTTGAACGAATATGTTGTCCGTTTTTTGCAATAGGCGTTGTTTCGTTCCCGATATTGACGTTATTGTAAGGATTTTTTATCAGACGTGAACGTTGATAAGAATTTGCCGCAAGATTGTTTTTCTGCGGAGACGAAATAATCATCGGTTGTGAATTATAAAATCCTTTGTGTAACGACGTTTTATTCGCGGAACTGTTTGCGATATTGTTGGCGTTACTGACCGTACTGTTATAAACGCTTCCATATCCGTGATTTTCTATCGGATACGTATCAGCAAAAAAACTGTTATTATTCATCGTGACGCTGCCAGACGTCACTTTATTGTTCGACGTATTCGCGTTACCGTTTCGGAGTAGATCACCGCTAATAAGACGTTGTAGCCAACTTCGCTTCGGCGGCTCGAATTGCCGATACGACTGATACGGATATTGTTGTTGGTACATCGGCGTTTGTTCTGCCGTTAAATAATGACTCCAATCTTCCGGCGGGATTTCCTGATACGTTCCCGTGTTTTTATCGTAAAGCAGAACCTGTGTCGTTTCCGCCGTTGTAGGCAAAACCGAAGATTCAACATCATTTCCGGTCATTGCATTCCGAATCGGATAACGCATCGTTTGTTCATAGATATTAGAAGACGCAACAGCATCGCCAATATTTGGAACGGCTCTTGCTTGATTGTCGTTTTGCTTGTTTGTTTTTGTATCAATTGTAACAACATCGCGGTGAGACGACGAAACAGAAGAAATCAAACGACGATCATGATCGTTTTCCGCTTGAGGTTCAATATTATCCGTTTGGTTTTCTGCAAGATTTTGATTTTGCGATTCATATCGTCTTACGCGGGTAACACGTTCCAGCCCGGCAAGCAATCGGTAAATTTCATCTTTGTCTGCTTGCGTTGGAGCCGATTGATAAAGCATCCGCGCAATATGCGACAACGATTGCAACGAGTCCGCCGTAACTTCTTGCTCCAGAAAATATTCCGCAAAATCAAGTTTCAACTGCTCCAACGCAACGTGAAAATCGCCGGCGTTAAGTTCCTCTGAAAGTTTTTCTTGTGAAATACGCGGTTGCAGATCATTAACCAATTGAATCGGTTGACGTTCCCGAAGTGGTTGCGGTCGATGAGTTGTATCGGCTTCCGAATTTTGCGGCGTGTTATTTTGCGTATTGCTGAACGTTTTGTTCGGAACAACATGATCCCATTGTAAATCGTTGCATGGAATAAAACGAAATTCTCCGGCAGGCGGCGCAATTTTATACCAAACCGGCGTTTCCGTATCTCCCGGCGTTTCAACACGTTCCAACACAAAAACTTTTTCGCCGCGTTTCAATGTTACTTGAACGGCTCCGCATTGATTATTTAAATCGCTTCCGACACGCGATTGAACGCCATTGAGTAACACGGTTCCGATCTGCTTTTCACCAAGTTCCACATTTCTCGCATCGACCCATGTAAAGCATCCTTTCGTTGGACGCACGGCACACCAATCCTCTTTCACCATAAAATAAACTTCGAGCCGCTCTCCGGTATGCAAACGGGTTGTCGGATAATAATGATTTCCGGGTCCCGACCATAAACAAGAATAATCGTTAATAACAACCGCCGTTAACGGTTCTTCTTGTGCCGATAAAGAAAACGTTGTCAATGTTATGAGTCCCAGCGATAACAATAAAAGCAATCCAGTTTGCGTCGTCATGAAAAGAACCGTCGCAATTCGGCGCATTATTCCAGCCGGGATATTTGGATTTTCGATTATGGCTCTGTGATTTATGGGATTCATAATGTTGAATGTTCAATTGATTTATCTTATTTCATTTTTGATTTCGGCTATGTTGTTAAACTGCTTATTTTGTCGCTGACGCTTCACGGTTCAATAAAATTCGTATCACGATTCGTCGGACAAGAATCGTGAGATAGGTTGTCAAAGTCCCGCGGCCGTCAAATTCACGCAAAAGCCGAAACGAATCATGATAAAACGTAGTGAACACATTTTCGCAAAGACGGTTGCGCTCGTGTGTTTCGATCTCCAATCCGCGAACGGTCACGGAATAATCAATCACGTGCGTAACCAGCCCCATAAAACGATCCACAAAATCTTCCCAGCCGCGCGGTTGATTTTCGAGACATCGTAATAATATTTCCTGATCTAACTCATTGAAAGACACCGACTTACTCCATTTTTTGAATGAATCCGTTATCCGTTTTTACAGCTTTTTTGAACCAATAGAACGCATCATAAGAAAAAAAATGGTGTAAGAAAAGAGCAATTTTTTGAGAAAAAAAATTCACAAGCGGCGTGGTAGTCCATACAAACTGTGCGTTATTTGCGTATCTTTCTGTGACTTTAGAGAGGTTCTAAAAACCGTATTAGACCTTTTCTCTAACCCTATCAATAGACCGAACACTATTCAAAAAACAGTTATTTTGCATTCACCTGTTTTGCCTAAACAACCTGATATGAAGTTAGAGAAAAGGTCTAATATTGACGTTGTGTTTAGGATATTCCATTTTTATCAAGAAGATTGCTATGCTTCGCCGAGATTAGACCTTTTCTCTAACTTCATATCAGGTTGTTTAGGCAAAACAGGTGAATGCAAAATAACTGTTTTTTGAATAGTGTTCGGTCTATTGATAGGGTTAGAGAAAAGGTCTATTATAACCAATCAACATGATTTGAAAAGTGACGGTTAATAGCCACGGATGGTATATATTTGCGTATTGAATATGAACCTCGTATATCACTAATATTTTTAAAATACTTATAAACTTCACAATTTTGTGTGTCATTAAGTGATAATAAATTCTCACCTGCATTATCTTTACTATTTACACTAGGTTTTGGGGCATGATCAAGACCTATAACACCTTCGCCATTTGGATTTTTGGGAAATGTTTGAGGAGGTTTATCACCAAATACAGATGGAAGCGGCTTTTTATTATGAATTTCTTTCTCTTTTTCACATGAAGAACCATTACAGCACCCACCATAACCATCTTGAAAAAATGAAATGCAATATGGTTTTCCTTTTTCTTCACAATCCGCTTCTTTACAATTTTGAGGAACATCAACACATATCCTTAGGGGTCATGTCCGAGCGAAAACGGAGCGTGTGTGGCTAATTTTTGTCAATCGTTGTTTCGTTTTCGCTCGGACATATTGTAACGTTCAATATTATTTTTTATGATGTTTTTTTATGACGAG
>JAIRYX010000087.1 GCA_031267635.1 Planctomycetaceae bacterium | reverse complement strand
ATAATATTTTTAATTGTTATGTCATTGAACAATTGTGCGCGAGTTGTTTTATTTTTTCGTGCTGCGATTATATTTCTGTGCAAAATATGTACGGGCAAATGTGTTTGTTTATTTAATTGTTTCAAAAATTCGCCGTATGGAATGTCGATTGAAGTGTTTGCGGACTTGAAACCGCTGGATTCAAGTTCAACGCTATTTTCACCTTTCTTCAATTTTTTCTCCACAATTTCAACAGCCGGCTGCACAAAGGTATCATCTTCGCTTAAAACGTCTGTTAAAATTTTATCGAGTTCTTTTTCATCCAATTTTTCAAAATGTAATAAATATCGTCTTGTTACCTGCTCCCACAAGCTGCGTAATTTTTCAAAATTTTTCTTATTCAATCGAACAACTGGTCGCTCCGGCAAACCTTCACCGATGATTTTTCCATCTTTGATTTTTAATTTACAATCTTCGGGCATCAGTGCAATTAATTTGTCAACATCCAAAATTTCATCTTTCACGTTGACAATATCATCTAACACAAGTTTTGCTCTCGCTTTTTCGCTTGTGGCTGCGTAACCTGCTTTAACTAATTCGTCTAAAACTTTGACAGTGATTTTTTCATTTTCTGATATTCCGCCGTCTGAATTGATTTCGTTGACTAATTTACATGCAAAATCACGCTCCGAATAATCAATAATATATGTGAGATGAAATTCTTCATCGCTTATCCGATTACCATTTTCATCAAACGGCAACCGCAAACCTCGACCAACTTCTTGCAACTTGCGTATCTCCGAACCTGAACTTCGCAATTTACAAATCACAAAAACATTCGGGTTATCCCATCCTTCGCAGAGCGTCCATTTGGAAAAGAAGAAGCGGCAGATATTCCATTGACCGTCTTTATTTTTGAATTGCGTTGATTGTTCTTTATCACGCAGAACCTTATCAACTTCGTCCTGATATTCTTTGCTCTTATTATCTTCAGCAAAATAACCGGCGAGACATGCACTAACATTTTGGAGCGATGCTTGCAAGAATTTTTTGAATTCGCCATTTGCGTTTTCGATTTCTTTTTGCAATTTCGCCGTCAATAATTGTTCAAAATTTTGACGCAACCACGCATTTTCACCACGAAATGATTCAATTCGATCAATAAAAAATAAACTATTCGTTTTGATTTTCGGCAAATTTGATTTACTATTTTGTCGTTGAAAATTCTGTTTTTCATGTTCAAAATGATAATCCAACGCTTGCCCTAACAACACGGATTGGTAGTCAACAGAAAAAATTTCGGGGCATAATCCCATGCCTTTTTCCAAAATCAAACCTGTTGACAATTTTAATTGGTTCGGGCAACTTCTGTCGAATTCAAGAGTTAAATTACCGCCGAATTTTGTATCAACAATTGCGAGAGAATCACTGACATCAATTTTCTTTTTTTCTATGGTTATATTTTTACCTTTTTCGATTGATGTGATTTTGTAAATCGGGCAATTTTTATCTGGTAAAGCGGGATAGACGATGTGTACACCTTTGACATAACCTTTGTTGAATGCTTTAACAGAATTGAGTTCATAGACGAGGTTATCGTAATCTTTTTTTATTTGTTTTAGTTTACCTTTACCTTCGATTTTATCTGGAAAGGTTGCGCCGAAGCGGATAATCGATTGCGGCGACAGACCGTCAACAATATTTTTCCATGCTTTACTTTCTTTGGTAAACCGGTGCGGCTCGTCAATAATTACAATCGAACGTGTACTCTTCAACCCTTCAATCGGACAACTAATACTGCCCAACAATGTCGAATCATAATCGTTGCGAGTCATTGATATTGATGCGAGCATTGCGTCGTTTAGCAGCAGGCATTGGATGGTATTTGTTTCATTTTTTGTTGCGTCGCAGAATGTGCGTAGTGATTCGGGGATTTGTTTACGTTTTCCTTTTTTGGCTTCGAAATCACCGGCGTTGATGATGCCCAATATGATATTTTGGTTGTTGAATTCTTGTCTAAAATGTTTATTCCAATCGCTTGAAAGTATGGACATTTTTGTTCCTTCTTTAATAGCCAAACTTGGCACGATAATAATGAATTTAAAAAAACCGAAATCCCGCTTCAACTCGTGCATCAAACGGCAATAAACATAAGTTTTTCCCGTACCGGTTTCCATTTTAACATCAAAATTTTTCGCTCTTCTCCAAACCGGATTCATATTAAAATTGGAGTCGAATACAACATCATTTCCGTCAATTTTAGTAACGACATTTTCTATCGCATCCAGTTGGTATTGAAGTTTATCAAGTTTCATATTTATTTAAAAATCTTCAGGGGCAATAACCGATATTTGAGAGTTAAGAAAATCTACAGCGTTCCTTGTGATAATATAATCCGCGTGGATCGACAATGCGCATTCTAATTGTAAACAATCTTCAAAGTCATCAAATTGTTTATTCCGCAGAGAGTTAACGATCATATTCCCGTCAAGAGAAACGATCTGTACAAATTCACACATATAAAGCAACAGTTGTTTCCTTTCATCCGTCGAATAATCCTTACGTAGGATGTAAAACGTATTCGACATACTGTGAGCAGCAACAAATCCCGAAATTTCCTTGTGATATACTCAAGCTGTTTTGAAATTCTCGAATCTGAACACGCAAGCGCAACAACGTGAAGCGGTTGTTCAAGGGCGAAGCCTATCGCCCATACCGGCTACGGTATAACATTTGGTGAAAAGTTGTTCGGCATTTTCTGCAAACGGTTTTCTACCTTTGAGAAAATCAATCAGAATATTTGTGTCAATTAATACGATCATAACGTTCCTCCAAATATTCTTGTAATTCTTTTTCACAATCGATCTCTCGTTTCAACGTACCTTTAAACAGCATAAATTTTTCAAATGCTTCACGTCTTTTTTCGTTTGGGATTTCCGATAATTCCTTTTCGTTTTCTGACATTGCTCGATTTATAGTTTGTTTTAACGGTTCTTTTGAGAATGTGACCAACACCTCGCACCGCTCCGTAGTGGGAACAGGATCCGTTAGTGTAATAATATTACCATCGTAAATACCTTTGACAATAATCATAATTTCCCCTTTTGTGGATATATACTCAAGCTACTTTAAATCATGAAGCTGAACACGCAATCGCAACAGCGTGAAGCGGTTACTCAAGGACAAAGCCTACCGTCCATACCGGCTTCGGTATGGAAATTGTTTTTTAACGCGCAATACACGAAATTTCCGCGAAACAACACGAAACTATTTTTCGCGAACTTTCGTGATCTTTCGCGTGTTTCGCGTTTAAAAATCTGTTCTGTGAACGGTATACAAGAAATATTCTCTTTAATATCTTTCAATAATCGTTGGCGGGTTATTGAGGTTTGATCTAATATTTGTTTTTAGTTCGCGCATGGATTCGAAATCGAATGAATGGGCATAAACGACGATTGTATTTACTGCCAATTCATTTTTACCGATTTG
>JAIRYX010000060.1 GCA_031267635.1 Planctomycetaceae bacterium | reverse complement strand
CAAGAGCATGGCATATACTTACCGGGGACACTGCTGTAACCGACATTCACTAAGAATGACCTTAATTTGTGGTATTATAAACTATGATAGAATAGTTTAGGGTGTTATTAAACAAGTCTAATGGAAAAAAGCCTGATCGGATATTCGAAAGAGCTTGCTCATAATGCTCAAATTACTTTACTGTCGGAATCAGCACCGGATTGTTTTAGGGAGTTGATTCGGTCATTGAACGACCAAAGCGGCAAGAAGGTGGTCGTGTTGATTGACGAATACGACAAACCGGTTACCTTTCATCTTTTCGATTCGCATTTAACGGAAATCCGAACAGCGGTGCATGATTTTTATCAAGTTATCAAAGGTGCGGACAAGTATTTGCGATTTGTTTTCTTGACCGGCGTGTCGAAATTTTCGGGGTTGTCGATTTTTTCGGCGTTGAATAATCTTGACGATATTTCATTGGATAAACGGTGTGCCGCGGTACGCGGATATACGCAGGATGAACTCGAAAGTAATTTTGCCGAATACATCGATGCCGCCGCCGAATATCTGAAGATGACGAGAGAGGAATTGATGTATGAAATCCGTTATTGGTACAACGGTTACACTTGGGACGGCAAAACCGCAATATATAATCCGTTTTCGACCATGAAACTTTTTAACACACAACAGTTTGGCAATTATTGGTTCGGTACCGGTACGCCCACTTTCCTGATTGAAATGATTCAACATCGAAACCGTGCGGATGCCGTACTGGAACCAATTGTTGTCGGAGAAAGCGTATTCGACGGATACAATCCTCCCGATATTGGCGAAGTGCCGTTGTTGTTCCAGACCGGATCAAAAACAAAGAACTAAACAGAGGCATTCCGCGCTATACTCTCGGCGTTCCCAATTCGGAAGTGAACGAGGGTTTTATGACGCATCTGTTGAAAGTTTACGGACAATATTCTTTACTTGAATGGGTTGACGATCTCCGTTTGACAATGACGAAACAAATAGCCGACGGCGACGAAGCCGGTTTTGCCCTCAGTCTCGAAGCGATGATTGCCGCCGTTCCGTATGAACTTCATATTCGCAAAGAGGCATACTACCACACGATGATGTTGATATGGATGCGGCTTCTCGGTTTCAATATTCACGGCGAAACGCCGAACAATCGCGGACGCGCCGACGCTGTTTGGGAACAACCTGACGTTACCGTGATTGCCGAAATTAAATATCACGCCGAAAAAAACACGGACACATTGCTCAACGAAGCTCTTGCCCAAATCCACGAACGCCGTTATTACAACAGATATACCGGCAAAGTAATCTTGCTTGGTGTTGCGTTTTCGGGCAAAGATGTCGGTTGCAGGATGGATGAATTGAAACGGAACTGAACGTAGGGAACGATCCCATAGGTATTAAGTTAAGGGGGTAAGCCTTTAATTTTCAAGTAGTTATTTCAATTAAACGTCAGGTGATGGGTGGTTATTTGCAAGTTTATCGGAAAATATTAGAGCAAAATAGGGCGAATCGATAACAAATCACGGACAAAGTTGGGGCAATTTCGTTGGTAAAATGAATGAAAACGAATTTTGCAAACAAATGATAATTATTGGATTACAAATGACTTAACCCCTTAACTTAATACCTATGGGGAACGATCCCTCGAAGTCATTTTTTTTCAACGCGAAAGGACGCTAAAAATAAATTTCGCGATTTTTCGCGTAACTTTCGCGTCTTTCGCGTTAAAAATCCCTTATGTCCATTTAACTTTTTAACTAAAAATGAAAAAATCCAATCGTAGAGAATTTTTGAAATCTGCCGGTGTTGTTGCCGCTGGCGTTTCTGTTGCGCAAGTGATTCCGCAACTTTCGGCAAATGAAAATGGTGATGTTGCCGAGACGGACCGCGAGGCAACATTGCGTCTGCCGAAGAGTGATGTCCATTACCGCGAAACTTCAACCTACATCGAAGAGGTTCCCGACAATGATTACGTTCACGCTTCCGAAGCGGCTTATGAACAATTCAGGGATATTAAATACAGTATTCGAATTATCTGGGGTGTTTATACATTGCAAAAAGTCGAGGCATCGTGGCCCATGCTGAATTACTCCAACGAGAAAAAACAGGAATATCAACAACTCTACAAACAATTCAATCCAATAGATTTCGACGCCGAACAATGGATGACCGATTTCAAACGTTGGGGAATGCAGGCATTTGCGTTCATCTGTAAACATCATGACGGTTTCGCACTTTGGCACACGAAAACAAAAGTTGTTAGCAGGGCAGATTTTTTGAAAGCCCATGCGGGAATGAACGACGACATGATCGAACCGTGCGATTTGCATTACAGTATTGAGGAAACGCCGTTCAAGCGGGATATTGTCAAGGAACTTTGCGACGCCGGACATAAACACGATATAAAAATTGACTTATATTTTTCGCATCCCGACTGGTATGATGCCGATTTCCGTCCTTATAATTATCATCCGCTTGCCGTTCCCGATATTATCGAACATCCCAAAAATTATTATAGCGTGCATGGAATTGACAGCCGTAAAAAAATCCTCACTCCCAACCGTTCGCCGGAAGAAACAGAACGAATGGTAAGACGGCATCGGGAACAGATTCATGAATTGCTGACAAATTACGGTAACGTTGACATGATGTGTTTTGATCAGTGGATGGGCAAGGATAACTGGAAAGATATGAAGGAAACAATAAAACTTGCCCGAAAGTGGTCGCCGAACACAATGTTTCGTGCAAGAGGAATCGGCAACTACGGCGATTACTACCAACCCGAACAATTTGTACCCAAAAACAACGAACAAAACGGTATGCCGTGGATGTCGATTTGCTTGCTGGCAAAACAATTTTCTTACGACCCGAACTCGCAAAATTACAAAGGGGCGCGATGGGTGATTTACAACTTAATTGATTGTGTTGCGAAGGGCGGCAGTTTTATGGTTTGTCTTGGTCCCGACGAGAAGGGCAATTTTCATCCGGCGGCGGTCAAACAGTTGAAAGAAGTCGGCGATTGGTTGAAGGTGAACGGCAAGGGAATTTACGCAACACGTTTGCGGAACATTTGGCAAGCCGACAACATAAAATTTACCCGCAGTAAAGATCAGAAAAACGTTTATGCTTTTGTTGAAAAATTCCCTGAAGGCGAGTTGATTGTGAAATCGGTTACGCCGAAATCGGGTAGTGTTGTCCGTTTATTTGGCTACGAGCAACCGTTGTCATGGGCAAGTATTGACGGCGGTATCAAAATCACGATTCCTCAAGAGTTGCAAGACCCGACAAAACGCCCTTGTGAATTTGCTTGGGGATTTGAATTTGAAACAGGCGACTAATCTTTTTACATACAATAAGATAAAGGATAATTAGAATGAAAACATTAACAAACAGACGTGATTTTATCAAACACTCCTCCGCACGGTTGCGGGAGGAGTGTTTAACGGATTTTATATTACTTTCGTATTGAAATTTTAATTTAAAAGGAAAAGTCATGAAACAATTACCGTTGGGAAGACAGTCGTTTGAAGATTTAAGCAGCAACGGCTGTATCTATGTGGATAAAACCGACATCATTCATCGGATCATTTTGAATGGAAAAGTCTATTTCCTTTCCCGTCCGCGTCGTTTCGGGAAATCGTTGCTCGTCAGTACGATGGAAGCCTTGTTCAAGGGGCAAAAGGAACTGTTCGAAGGTCTTTATATTTACGACAAATGGGATTGGACGCAGCAGTATCCGGTTATCAAAATAGATTGGACGTTGATAGACCATTCCACGCCGGAAAAAATGGAAAACAGTTTGTGCCGGTATTTGCGCAATATTGCAAGGAAATACAAGATAACGATTCAAGGAGAAACGGTTCCCGATTGCTTTAACGAATTGATAACGCTTTTGAACGATCAAAGCGGCGAGAAGGTTGTTGTATTGATTGACGAATACGACAAACCGGTTACCGCACATCTTTTCGATTCACACTTAACGGAAATCCGAACAGCGGTACATGATTTCTATCAAGTTATAAAAGGTGCGGACGAATATCTGAAGTTTGTTTTCTTGACCGGTGTATCGAAATTTTCGGGACTGTCGATATTTTCGGCGTTGAATAATTTGACGGATATTTCATTGGACGAACGTTACGCTGCGATATGCGGATATACGCAAGAAGAACTCGAAAACAATTTCCCCGAATACATCGACAGAGCCTGCGAATATTTGAAAATGACAAGAGAAAAAGTCTTGGAGAGAATCCGTTACTGGTACAACGGTTACACATGGGACGGCGAAACTGCCGTGTACAATCCGTATTCGACATTGAATTTTTTCAACGTTAAGAGGTTTTCCAATTACTGGTTCAAAACCGGTACGCCAACTTTTCTTATCAACATTATTCAACAACGCGATCTAACGGACGCCGTATTGGAACCGATTGTTGTTGGCGACGGTATATTCGACGGCTATGACCCGCCGGATATTAGCGAGGTGCCATTGTTGTTCCAGACGGGTTATCTTACCATTAAACAACTTGAACTTCTTGAAGGTATTCCGCGTTATACGCTTGGTATTCCTAATTCGGAAGTGAATGAAGGTTTCATGACGCATTTGTTGCGGGCTTACGGCAAATATTCTTCCCTCGAATGGGTTGACGATCTCCGCCTGACGATGGC
>JAIRYX010000024.1 GCA_031267635.1 Planctomycetaceae bacterium | reverse complement strand
CGGGAACATTATTATCGGGCTTGTTTGTGTTGATAAGAATCGTCGATTTTTTAGACCTCGTGAACGACGACCCAAAAAAAATCAAAAAAATACGTGCCACTATCAAAAAACTCCTGCAAAGCACCGCGTAATATTTGTGTTAATACTTTTGTACTACGACAGCCCTTATTTATCAAGTTTCAGTAGCCAACCAAGCCCCCAAACTCGCCTCCCTTATGCTCTTATGTTTTAGATGATGGAATTATAAAGGAAAAATAAGGGAATAAGGGCGCATCATTGGGAGTGCAATTCGGGCTGCTCAGGGAATTTTATAAAGAAGGGCTGCAATAATGATATTTTCCGGTAAGATTGCCTGTAACTCTACAATGACCCAAGTACGAATTTATTGGCTTTGAGCGACTGAAGAGTTACCTGTATTTGTTTTTGCAGCTGATATAGACTTGATCGTCACGCCGCGTCGATCACGACAGACCTTTCCGTGATTGCGGTAACGGTTCCGTTGATAGAAGCGTGTAAATCCGCACCGAGCGCTGTTTTTCCGTCGGCGATAGGGCGTTTCGCAATGGTCTGACCAACCGTGACGCAGTCACCGACCTTGACAATCGGTTGACAGGCCGCGCCGATATGTTGCCGTAATAAAATTTCTACTTGCGGAACTTCAAGTAACGCGTCGTGAAGTGGCGCATGATTTTCAAAACGGGACAAACCAATCTTTTGCATTAGCCGCGAAGTCGGCATTTTTCGGTTTCTCATCATGTTTGCCGCGCGATGTTCCCGAAATGGCGGATTTTCCCAGCGTTGACGATTAGACAAAATCCGTTTCTTATTTTCGGCACAAACACCGCGCGGATCAAGACCTTCGGGACACGAACAATAACTGCATAAATTACACTCGCAACAAAACTGCGTGCCGGGAACATCGGATTGACGCGACAAATTAAACCCGAGACTCCGCATCGCGCGGTGCGGCTCAATCGGATGTCCCAGCAAATTTCGCGGACAAAGTTCCGTGCAAAAAGAACATTGGTCGCACGCCGCCATGCCGACCCTCGCTGTTTTTTTCCAGTCCCAAGATTTTCGCTGGACAATAAAATGATTGTCGGGCAAAACGATCATCCCGCCAGTCGTTTTTGTGACCGGCTTCGATAAATCCGATTCGAGATACCCCATCATTGCTCCGCCGATCACATAACGCGGATTCGGAATTGTCGCTCCGCCTGCCGCCGCAATACATTTTGATAACGATGCGCCGATTGGAACGCGAAGTGAAACCGGATGCCGAACGTCACCCGCGACTGTCAGCCATTTTTCCGTAACGTTTGCACCGTCGGCAACTGCGGCAATATGAAATGTCGTTTCCGCATTGAGAACCACCGCGCCGACTGCCAACGGAATTTGCCCGGGCGGAATAACGCGACCAATCGTTTCATAAACCAAAATGAACTCGTCGCCGGATGGATAAACATCATCAAGCGGTGCAACGGTCATGTTATTCAGAAGTTGCGACTGAACGATTTCAATTGTTTCTGTATATTTTTTTTTAATCCCGACAACACCGCGACTCGCGCCGACCAATTGCATCGCCTGTTGCAAACCGTTCACAAATTGCCGTGTGCGGTGGCGCAACAATTCTTTGTCTTTATGCAATAACGGTTCGCACTCGGCGGCGTTAATCACGACCGTATCAGCATTTGCGGACAGCTTAACGTGCGTCGGAAACCCCGCGCCGCCTGCCCCGACCACGCCGGCTTCAGCAATTTGTTCAACAGTGATGGACATGTTTATTATTTGCCGTCAAATGAAATGATATATCCAGTTTGTCTCAATTGAGAAATCTCACTTCATATTAGTATAATGCGAAAACGATTTCATCGCAACAGGAGTTGTGGAAAACGCTCTCGAAATCAAGTCAAGAAAATGAAGATCATCGATTATTTACGGCTTATTTCACATTTTAGGGAGGGCTTGATTTATAAAATACTGTAACTATGCAGCCGCCCCGCTAAATAAATCCACACGGTAGCGAAATAGTCATCCGAAAGCGTTTACCATTGCAGCCCTTCTTTATCAAGTTTCCCTTAGTAGTCAACAAATCCCCCAAACGCGCCCTTATGTTTTCGATGAGGGATTGTTATCAAAAAAATTGAACGAAAAATCAGGAAATAAGGGCGGCAATAATAATATCTTTCGGTAACATTGACAGTAACTATTCAGTTGCTCGGTACACGGATTTATTTGGCTTGGGCAACTGAATAGTTAATAAAAATTTAACATTCCTTTTTCAGCTTTTGATAACGACGAAACAAAATAGGAGCGGTAACCGCTGAAAGAACAACAATATCAATAAGGATAATTCTTATAATTCGCGAGGAGTTGTTTTTTTCATTCATCAATTTCAATCCATATTTACCGGACGAGATAATATTGTTTCCGTCCCAAATAAGTTTCCCCTCATCAGGAGGAGGAATAGATTTTGCCAACCAATCAACGCGGGTTCCTTTGGGAATGATCGGAATCGTTTTCATATCAAAAAGATGTTCAGGGAGCGGTTGATTCAAAACAACTTTTTTGACCGTCCCTTCTTCCCTGATACGTAGTTTGTGATCATTACGACGCTCATATTTCCACGAAGACGGATACCAAATACCTGTCTTTGATTCTTGTGTGACATCAACTTCAAGGTTTTCGTCATAAATAATATCTACATTAGAATTTAAAATCAGTTTTCTAATTGATGGACCTTGTGTTTCAGCAATCCATATTATATATGAATTTGTTCCATTGTGAAAATGTGTAAGAAAT